>NZ_JBEPFC010000189.1:0-12602 GCF_040301705.1 Streptomyces sp. NPDC000151
CGGTCGTGCCCCGCCGCCGCGCGCCCGGGGACGTACCGCTGGACGCGGTGGCCGCGCCGGACGACACCGAGCTGTTCTTCTGCCGTACGGACCGGGCCGACCACCCGAGCTGGACGGCGGACTTCGGCAGCCCGGCGCCGCAGAGCGGCACGGCCGGGATCACCCGCGTCGACCACGTCGCGCTCACCCAGCCCTGGCACCACTTCGACGAGGCGTCCCTCTTCTACGCGAGCGTGCTGGGCCTCCAGCCGAACGAGAGCCTGGACCTCGCCGACCCCTACGGCCTCTTCCGCAGCCGCGCCGTCGCCAACGCCGGCGGCACGCTGCGGATCGCGCTGAACGTCGCTCCTGTACCGGGCGAGCAGGAGATCAGGCCGCAGCACATCGCGCTGGCCACCGACGACCTGCTCGCGACCGCGCGCCGGGTGCGGGAGGCGGGCGCGGCCCTGCTGCCCATCCCGGACAACTACTACGACGACCTCGACGCGCGGTACGGCCTCGCCCCCGAGACCCTGGCGGCCTTCCGCGAGCTGGGCATTCTCTACGAACGGGACGAGAACGGCGGCGAGTTCCTGCACTGCTACACCGTCACCGTCGGCCGGGTCTTCTTCGAGCTGGTGGAGCGGCGCGGCGGCTACCAGGGATACGGCGCGGCCAACGCCACGGTACGGCTGGCGGCGCAGCACACGGCGGACGCGGGCAGCCGACGGTCATGAGACCGCACCGCCGGGGACGTTGTGCACCGCGGCCGCGAACCGCTCGAAATTGCGGACGAAGCGCTCGACGTCCCCGGCGGTGTGCTGTACCGAAAGCGTCCACTGTTCGGTCTTGCCCCAGGGCGGCAGGAAAACGCCGCCGTTGTGCTGGTACAGCCAGTGCAGATGGCCCCAGCGGTCGTCGTAGGCGAGGAAGTCCCGGAAGTCGCGCAGCCGTTCGGTGAAGATCACCGAGCCCTTGGCGCCGTGCGCGGCGACGTATCCGGGGAGGCCATGGCGGGCCATCGCGGCTTCGACGCCGGACACCATCGTGTGCCGCAGCGCGTCGAAGTGGCGGTAGGCCGCGTCGGTCAGTACCTCGGTGAGCACGGCGTGCGTGGCGGCCAGCATCATCGGGTTGCCGTTGAACGTGCCCACCTGCTCGTAGGTGTTGTCGGCGACCTTGGCCATCAGGTCACGCGTGGCGCCCACCGCGCCGCAGGGAATGCCGCCGCCCATGGACTTCGCGAGGCAGATGATGTCCGGGGTGACGCCGAAGAGTTGGGTGGCGCCGCCGGGGGCGACCGCGAAGCCGGTCTTGACCTCGTCGTAGGCGAGGTAGGCGCCGTGCCGGTGCAGGAGCTGCTTCAGCCCGGCGTGGTAGCCGTCCGGCGGGACGATCAGGCCGATGTTCATCATGATGGGCTCGATGATCATCCCGGCGATGTCGTCGCCGTGCTCCGCGAGCACCCGCTCCACGGCGTCGAGGTCGCCGAACGGGACGACGAGGGTCAGGTCCGTGACCGCCGTCGGGTAGGCAGGGCCGTACGGCACCGAGCGCGGGCGGTCGTCCGGGCCGATGTCGCCCTCTCCGCGGGCGTAGATCGACACCTGCACCGAGTCGTGGTGGCCGTGGTAACTCCCCTCCACCTTGAGGATCTTGCGGCGGCCGGTCGCGGCCCGCATCAGATGCACCGCGTCCATGGTCGCTTCCGTACCGGAGTTGGTGAAGCGCCACTGGGGCAGGCCGAAGCGGTCGGCGAGCAGCCGGGTCACCGGGATCAGGTCGCGGGTGGGCTGCGCGAAGTGGGTACCGTGCTGCACCCGCTCGGTGACCGCGGCGACGATCGCCGGGTGGGCGTGGCCCGCGAGGCCGACGCCGAAGCCGCCGTGCAGGTCGACGTAGTCGGTGCCGTCCACGTCGCGGACGTGGGCGCCGTGCCCGTCCTCGATCCAGACGGCGACGGGCGGACCGTCCTGCCAGGCGGAGGCGACCCCGCCGGCGAGCGACTCCCGGGCCTCCTCGCGGAGCCGCGCCGAGGCGGTGGTGCGGTCCATGAGGAGCTTCTCCTGCTCCTCGATCAGGCGGTCGAGCTGCTTCATCGGGATGTCCTCCTCGGCGAGCGGCCGTTTCGCAGCGATTCGTCTGCGCAGCGATTCGTAGAGAAGTTACGGTAGGTTTTCTACGGAGGCAATGGGGCCTACGAGTGCCGACGGAGGGGGCAGCAGCACGATGCCGGGAGTCACCAAGAAGGCGCGGCGCAGCCGTCGTTCGCCGGCGGAGACGCGGGCCCTGATGCTGGAGGCGGGCGTGGAGCTGGTCCGCCGGCGCGCCGCCGACACCTCCGACCAGGCGCTCGCTGGGCCGCTGGCGCACATCAGGCTCACCGAGGTGGCCCGGCTCGCCACCGAGATCGCCGCGGGCCGACAGCCGGGCGTGGGTCGCGCGCAGCCGATCACCACCGGCGCGATCTACCCCCTGTGGCCCACCCAGGCCGACTACCAGACGGACCTGATGTTCCACCTGCTCGGTCCGGACGCGTATCCGGAGGACCGGGACGCGGTGGCCGAACTGCTGGCGCTGGCGGACACCACGGCGCCGGTCGAGGCCATCCTCACCACGGTCGCCGCCGGCTACCTCGAACGCGCCCGCGCCAACCCCCTCACCTACGTCTACCTGACCTTCTACGTACTGGGCGAACACCCCGAGGTCCGCGCGGCGGCCCAGGGCGGCTACCGCCAACTCGGCATCGGCTACGCCGCCGCGCTGGAACGCCTGCTGGCCCGCGAGGGCCGCCGCATGGCCCCCGGCCGCACCGTCACCGACTTCACCGTCTCCCTGCTCGCCGTCCTGGAGGGCTTCTGCCTGCGCGCCCGGGTCGACCCCACCCCGCTGCCCGAGCTGCTCGGCGCCACCGTCGTCGCCCTCTGGCACTCCTTCACGGAGCCTGACGCGACACTCTCATGAGTTCAACAGCCTTGTTTTATAAGGCCGTTCACAGGTTCCTCCTAGGTACCTTCAGTACCTTACGGAACATGACAGAAGAGAGCACACCTCGTTTCAGCCGCCGCCGGTTACTGGCCGCGGGCGGCGCCGGTATCGCCGCCGCGGGACTCGGCGGGGCCGCGCTGGCCGGCACCGCGGCGGCCGATGAGCCGGTCGCCACCGACTGCCTGCGCCTCACCAAGGAGTCCATCGAGGGGCCGTACTACCTCGACTACGACAAGTACCGCTCCGACGTCACCGAAGGAAAACCGGGCGTTCCGCTGACCCTGCGCATCCGTGTCGTCGACGCGGAACACTGCCGGCCGCTGTCCCGGGTCGCCGTCGACATCTGGCACTGCGACGCGCTGGGCGTCTACTCCAGCTACGAGAAGGCGTCCTCCGGAGGCGGCGGCACGCCGCCCACCGGCGCGCCGACCGCCACCCCCACCGGCCCGCCGCCCGGCGGTGGCGGCGGACACGCGGAGCCGGACAGCGACACCACCTACCTGCGCGGTTTCCAGCTGACCGACCGGGCGGGCTGGGTCACCTTCCGGACCGTCTTCCCCGGCTGGTACCGCGGCCGGGCCGTGCACATCCACACCAAGGTGCACGTCGACGGCACCTTCTCGCACGGTGAATACGAGGGCGGCACCGACTGCCACACCGGCCAGCTCTACTTCCCCGAGCGGGCGATCGAGGCCGTCGCGCGGGAGAACCCGTACGCCACCAACACCACCGAGCGCACCACCAACGCCGAGGACATGCTGTACTCCGGGGACACCGCGGCGGACGGGATGCTCGCGCTGCGGTACGACGCGCAGCGGGTGGGGCGCGGGGTGCACGCGGCGATCACCCTCGGCGTCGACCCCGACGCCGTCAACGACGGCCAGAACGGCGGCTTCCCGGCCCCGACATCCTCCCCGGCCGCCTAGGCGTGCCCTAGGCCACGCCCGGCGTGTCCCCCTGGCTCGGGCCCTCCTCCGGTACCTCCACCGCCGAGGAGCGGCGGTTCCAGGCCCGGGGGGCGCGCCAGTGGTAGCGGAGGGCGAGCAGGCGGACGGCGAAGGCGACGAGGGAGGCGGCCGCGCTGGTGCCGGGGTTGAGGGACTGGAAGCGGATGCAGAGCGCGACGATGGCGGAGCCGACGATGGCCGGCACGGCGTAGAGGTCGCGGTCCCAGCGGACCAGCGAGGGGACCTCGTTGGCGATGATGTCGCGGAGCACGCCGCCGCCGACGGCCGTGGCGAGGCCGAGGGTGGCGGAGGCGGTGAGGCCGAGCCCGTACTCGTACGCCTTGGTGGTGCCGGCGACGCAGAAGAGGCCGAGCCCGGCCGCGTCGAAGACGTTCACCCCCGTCTGGATCCGCTGGACCTGCGGGTGGAGGAAGAAGACGAGGACGGCCGCGACCAGCGGGGTGAGGAAGTACCCGAGGTCGGTGAAGGCGGCCGGCGGCACGGCGCCGATGATCAGGTCACGGAACAGCCCGCCGCCGAGCGCGGTCACCTCGGCGAGCACGGCGATGCCGAAGATGTCGAAGTTCTTGCGCACGGCGAGCAGCGCGCCGGAGATCGCGAAGACGAAGATGCCGATCAGGTCGAGCGTGTGCTGGACGGAGGGCGTGAACAGTTGCTGGAGCACACGGCATTCTTACGCGCGGACGGCGGCGGGCCGTATGACGTCTCGCACTCCGGTCCCGCCGCGCGCCCGCGGTTCAGCTGATCTGGCGGCGGACCAGCTCGTGGAAGAGGCCGCCGGTGTCGGCGAGCAGGTCGGCGGGGGTGCCCTGCTGGGCGACCCGGCCCTCGGACATGACGATCACCCGGTCGGCGTCCATGATCGTGGAGAGCCGGTGGGCGATGACGACGCGGGTGGCGTTGAGCGTGCGGGTGGACTCGGTGACCACCCGCTGGGTCTCGTTGTCCAGCGCGCTGGTGGCCTCGTCGAAGAAGAGGATGCGCGGCCGCCGGATCAGCGCCTGGGCGATCATCAGGCGCTGCCGCTGACCGCCGGAGATCGAGCCGCCGCCGTCGGAGAGCATCGTGTGCATGCCCATCGGCATCCGCTTGATGTCCTCGGCCAGGCCCGCCATCCCGGCCGCCGCCCACGCCTCCTCCTGCGTGAACATCTCGGCGCCGCAGATGCAGTCGAGGATGGAGCCGTTGAAGGGCTGGGCGTTCTGCAGCACCACGCCGCACTGGCGGCGCACGGCGGCCTGGTCCAGGGCCGCCAGGTCCTGGCCGTCGTAGAGGACGCTGCCCGAGACCGGGCGGTCGAAGCCGATGAGCAGGCGCAGCAGGGTGGACTTGCCGCAGCCGCTCGCGCCGACGACGGCGACGAACTCGCCGGGCCGCACCTCGAAGGACACGTCGTCCAGGACCAGCGGCCCGTCGTCGGAGTAGCGGAAGGACAGGCCGCGGGCCTCGATGCCGCCACTGAGGGTGCCGGGCTGGGTCGAGCCGCCGCGTACTTCGGGCCGCTCGTCGAGGACCGGCTTGATCTGCTCGAACATCGGCAGCACGGCGAACGCCTGGAGGCACGCGCCGGTCAGCTGGGTCACCGAGGACAGCATCATCGTGACGGCGGTGTTGAAGGTGAGGAACGCGCCGGCCGACAGCGCGCCGCGGGCCGGGCCCGCGAGCAGCATGAACATCACGAGGGTGCACAGCGGCAGGTAGACCGCGTTGAGCACGGTGGTGAGGTTCTTGATCCGGCCGACCTTCTGCTGCAGCTCCCGGCTGCGCGCGAACTCCCCGGCCCACGCCCCGTACGCGAAGCTCTCGGCGGCGGCGACGCGCAGCTTCGGCAGCCCGCGCAGGGTCTGGAACGCCTGGTTGTTGAGCTTGTTGGTCAGCTCGATCAGTTCGCGCTGGGAGCGCAGCTGCCACAGGCCCAGGAGCAGGAAGACCGCGGCGATGGAGAGCAGCATGGCGATCGCGACGACGGCCAGCTTCGGGCTGTAGACCAGCAGCAGGACGAGGTTCATCGTGCCGACCGTGCCGGCCTGCACGGCGACCGAGCCGATGCCGGACAGGATGCGGCGGATGCCGCTGATGCCCATCGCGGCGCTGGCCAGCTCGCCGGTGGACCGCCCGCTGAAGAACTTGGTGGGCAGCCGCAGCAGCCGGTCCCAGACGGCCGGCTGGAGGGTGGATTCGATGCGTCCTTCGACGCGCAGGATGGAGGTGTTCTCCAGCAGCATGAAGACGGCGGAGACCAGGCTGGTGACGATCAGCGCGACGGCCGTCTGGACGATGAGGCCGCGCTCGGCGTTGGGGACGTAATCGCCCAGCACCTTGCCGGTGGCGATCGGGACGAGCGCGCCGAGTACCACGGCGACCAGCCCGCCAATGGCAAGGTTCCGCAGGTCCAGGCGGGTGCCGCGCATGCTGAAGCGGATCAGCCGCAGCGGGCCCATCGGGCGGTCGGGCAGCGGCGGGTAGAGCATGACGGCGCGCGGTTCCAGCGCCGCCGCCTGCTCCTGGTCGAGCCGGGTGCGGGTGCCGTCGGCCGCGACCGCGTCGTACCGGCCCCGGCGCCACAGCAGCGCCACGGGCTCGCCGGTCTCGCTCCGGTGGCCGACGAGCGGGCCGCTGTTCTCGCGCCACCACCGGCCGTCGAGCTTGACGACGCGGGTGCGGATGCGGGAGCTGACGGCGATCCGCTCGACGGGGCTGAGCCGGTCGTCCGCCGTGCCGCCCTCCTTGGGCGAGGTCAGGGTGATCCTGGCGGCGTCGGCGACCTTGCGGCAGACGGCGAGGGTGGCGTCGTCGGTGGCTCCGGCGTGCCCGCCGCCGCGGCCCGAGGAGCCGATGGAGGACAGCAGGGTCTGGTCGGCCTGGGAGCGGGCGGCCTCGCCGGCCTTGATGCCGGCCGCCGTGCGGTCCTCGTGGGCGCGCTCCAGCCGCTCGATCCAGCGGTCCAGCGCGGACAGCAGCCGGTACTGCTGGTCGACCATGCGCTGCCACATCGTGCCGTCGATGAGCAGATCGGCGGCCGCCTCGGCGCTGTAGTGCGCGCCGTACTGGAGGCTGCCGGGGTCGACCGGCATCCAGAGGATGTTCTCGTCGGCCGCGCCGTCGGTCCCGTCGCTCTCGCCCGCCTCGTACTCGCCGTCCAGCGGCGCTTCGAAGAGCACGCGCTGGCTGCGGCCGACACCGCGCGCGAAGGCGTCCTCCAGCGGGCTGAGCGCGCCGTCGTACCCGAATTCCCCCGTGTCCCAGGACTGGCCGACGTACCGGCCGTACGCGTCGTACTCCGCGTAGCCCCCGTGCTCGGGCCGGAACAGCTCGCGCAGCTGGATACGGCGGACCGCGCAGCCCTGCAGCGGCCGGGCGACGAGGGTGTGCTGCGGCCCCTCGACGGGGCCGAGCAGGAGGGTGCCGGGGGCCAGGCGGCCGAGGAAGTACCAGTGGCCCTGCTGCGCCGCGTCGACCGCGAAGAGGTCCATGGCCCCGCCGGTGACCAGCCACAGCACGTGCGGCCCTTCGAGCGGCAGGCTGCGCAGGCCCGTGCAGTCGACTTCGGTGCCGAGCCCACCGAGGGCGCCGAGGACGGTGTCGTCGGCGGCCGTCCCGGTGGCCGCGGGGTGCGGGGTTGTCACCTCAGGACTCCTTGACCAGCTCTGCGTACGCGCCCTGGGCGGCGACCAGGTCCTCGTGCCGCCCGCGCTCGACGACCGTGCCGTGGTCCAGGACCACGATCTCGTCGCTGTCGCGCACCGTGCTGAGGCGGTGTGCGATGACGACGCAGGCGCAGCCCAGGCGCCGCAGGTTGTCCATGATGATCTGTTCGGTCTCCGCGTCGAGCGCGCTGGTGACCTCGTCCAGTACGAGGATGGAGGGGCGCCGGACCAGGGCCCGGGCGATCTCCAGGCGCTGCCGCTGGCCGCCGGAGAAGTTCCGGCCGTCCTGCTCGACGCGACTGTGGATGCCGCCGGGGCGGCGGGCCACCATGTCGTACGCGGCGGCGTTCTTGAGCGCCTCGATGACGGCCTCGTCGGGGATCGAGGGGTCCCACAGCGCGACGTTGTCGCGGACGGTGCCTTCGAAGAGGAAGACGTCCTGGTCGACGAAGGAGACCGAGGAGGCGAGCGCGCCGCGGGAGATGTCCTCCAGCCGCTGCCCGTCGATGTGGATGGTGCCCTCCCACGGGCTGTACAGGCCGGAGATCAGCCGGGAGACGGTGGACTTGCCGCTGCCGGAGCCGCCGACGAGGGCGACCTGCTGCCCGGGCCCGACGGTCAGCGAGAAGGCGCTGAGCAGCGGCTTGTCCAGTGGGCTGTAGCCGAAGGTGATGTTCGTCAGCTCCACATGGCCCTTGAGGCGGCGCGTGCTCGCGACGGGCTCGGGGCGGGTGTAGAGGGAGTCGACGGGGAAGGACTCGACGTCCTTCAGCCGGGCGACGTCGGCGGCGAAGTCCTGGATGCGGGCCGCCATGCCGTTGAGCCGGGTGATGGGCGCCGTGAAGTTGGTGACCAGCGCCTGGAAGGCGACAAGGAGACCTACCGACATATGGCCTTCGACCGCGCGCAGCCCGCCGATGAGCAGGATGGCGGCGCTGTTGAGGGCGGCGAGGGTGGGCGCGACGACGGCGAGCCAGGCGCTGGGCACGCCGAGCCGCTGCTGACCGTCCAGGGTGGTCGCGTGCTGTCCGGCCCAGCGGCGGAAGTAGCCGTTCTCTCCGCCGGTGGCCTTCATCGTCTCGATGAGCTGCAGGCCGCTGTACGAGGTGTTGGTCAGCCGGGCGGTGTCGGCGCGCAGCTTCTGGGTGCCCGTGGCGCGCAGCCGTACGACGATGCGCATCGCGGCGACGTTGAGCAGCGCGACGGCCACGCCGATGAGGGTGAGCTGCGGATCGTACGACCACAGCAGGAACGCGTAGAGGATGACGACGACCGCGTCCACGCCGGCCGCCGCGAGGTCGCGGGCCAGGGTCTCGGCGACGGTGTCGTTGGACTGCAGCCGCTGGACGAGGTCGGCGGGGTTGCGCTGGGCGAAGAAGGTGACCGGCAGCCGGAGCAGATGGCGCAGGAAGCGGGCGCTGCTCAGGGTGGAGGAGATGATCCGGCCGCGCAGCAGGTTCGCCTGTTGCAGGGCGGTGAGCGCCGCGGTGAGCACGAGGGTGGTGCCCATCGACGCGAAGAGCACGCCGAGCAGCGACGTCTGGTCGCCGATCAGGAACATGTCGATGTACGTACGGCTCAGCGCGGGCACCGTCGCGCCGACCACGACCAGCAGGAAGCTGGCGAGGACGGCGGCGAGCATGGTGCCGGAGGTGCCGCGCAGCCGGGGCGGCAGGGCGCCGAGGACGCCGGGCTTGCGGCCGCCCTTGCGGAACTCCTCGCCGGGCTCGAAGGTCAGCACGACGCCGGTGAAGCTGGTGTCGAAGTCCTCGGCGGGCACGAAGCGGCGGCCCCGGTCGGGGTCGTTGATGAACGCGCCCTTGCGGCCGAAGCGGCGGCCCATGCCGTCGAAGACGACGTAGTGGTTGAACTCCCAGAAGAGGATGGCCGGGGCGCGGACCTCGGCGAGCGCGGCCGGCTCCATCTGCATGCCCTTGGCCTTCAGGCCGTAGGCGCGGGCCGCCTTGAGGAGGTTGGAGGCGCGGGAGCCGTCGCGGGAGACGCCGCAGGCGATGCGCAGCTCCTCCAGCGGCACGTGCCGGCCGTAGTGGCCGAGGACCATGGCGAGCGACGCGGCGCCGCACTCCACGGCCTCCATCTGGAGGACGGTGGGCGTACGGATCGTCTTGCCGGCGCCCTTGGCGGGTCCGGTCCCGCTCCGGTTGGAGCGGCGCCGGTCGGGCTTGGTGTTCGGGCGGTGCCGGCCGCGGCCGCCGGGCGGCAGCGGCGGCGGTGCCGGGGCTTCGGGCTGCGCGGTCACGGGAGGAGCCAATCGATCGGACGCTGCGCGGTGAGGTGGACCGCACCGGTGACGGGCGTCATGGAGCCGATCGCGTTCGGCGGGCCGTCGGCGGTGGACCACTTGTAGCCGGACTTGGTGTCCTTGGTGCGCTCCAGCTCGACGAGGACCGCGATCGGCTGGCCGTCCGCGGTGAACTGCTCGCCGAGCTCGCGGTCGCCGAGGAAGCCGGCGATCTGGCGGCTGCTCTGCGGCGCCCGGCCGACGGCCTTGACCTTGCCGCGCAGCACTCCGTACTGCTGCGTGGGCACGGACTGGACGGTGAGGTCGACGGCGGCGCCGACGGGGACGGTGGCGGCGCTGCGGCTGGGTACGTACACCATCGCCACCAGCGGTTCGTGCGCGCTGCTGACGCGCTCGACGCTCGCGACGTCGGCGCCGACGGTGACCACCGAGCCGATCTTGCCGACCAGGCTGGTGACGCGGCCCGGCGCCACCGCGCGGACGGCGCGGTCGCCCTGTGCGGTGCGTACCTTCATGACCGGCGCTCCGGCCTTGAGCTGCTGGCCCTCCCTGGCGAAGACCTGGGTGACCTGGCCGGCGACCGGGCTCTGCAGGACGTAGCTGCCCTGGGGGTGGGTGAGGATGCCGGGCGAGGTCAGCTTGGAGGACACGGACCCGGTGAGCGCCCAGAAACAGGCGACGGCCATCACGACGACGGTGACGGCGAGGACGAGGCCGCCCTGCGGCCGGGCGTAGCGCACGGGCAGGTCGAGCTCTTCAGGCGACTGGAGCTTGGCCAGCGCCTTTTGCCGGAACTGCACGGAACTTTTCCCTCGACTGCTTTTGTCTCATTCGGCGCCGACGCATACACCAAAGGGCAGCGCGGGCAAAAAGGCGACCCAATGGGACACGCGCGACATGGCGCACCAATGATCCATGAAAATACCCGCTGTTCGGGCATACCAAGGCATGACCGTAACACAGGCGGAAAAGCCCGCACTTGACGGGCGAAGGCGGCGGCCGGTGGCATCCGTGAGCCCCGGAACAAATGCTCCGGGGCTCACGGCAAACCTATGGGTACGGACATGTACCGATAGGTCGAGTCACACCTGCGGCAGTGAAGCCGACGGCAGTGGCAGGACTCAGAGGCCCGCGACGACGCCGTTCACGTTGACGCCGGTGGCGCCCTGAACGGTGCCGGTGACGGTGCCGAGCACGTTGCCGACGGTGCCGCCGGTCACGCCGTCGACGGTGCCGACGACCTGGTTGGCGACCGGACCGACGACGCCGAGGCCACCGGCGATGTTGTCCAGCTCGGCGTCGGCGATCTCAGCGGTCTCGACCTGGGGGGTGAAGTCCATGGTGTGCGCTTCCCTTCAATTACTGTGGGTCATACTCGAATAACACGGAAGTCGGCGGCAGAACATAACCCGGCGGCCATATCGGTCATTTACCGAATGGAAACCGGGGAGGCATTCGCACAACTCCCGCGCCGAAATGATCCAAGCACGCCAACTGGTAGCCGGGCCAACTCGCTTGCGGCGGCCGGTCGGCACATTTCACCGGCACCGGACGATCACGTGCAGTTTTGTGCACGCCTTGGTGACGACTCCTTCACAAGAACGATTGCCCGCGCTCCGGCGGCCGCGTCCGCACGCCGGACCCATCCGGACATACCCGCGCCAAGCCCCGGACGCCCGCGCGCGGCCGCGTACGGAAGGGCACACACTGTGCCGCCGGTGCGCGGGCGATGTGCAGATTCCTTGAAACCCGCCTGCGCGGCGCAACCTCACGCGTGCAGGGGCGTCCGTGTATGCCGCTCAGGTCACCGAGACCCCGCCGGGCAGCGCCGCGCGCCAGCCCCGCAGCGTCTCCAGGACCCGCTCCAGCTCGCCGACGATCCGGTCCAGCTCGCCGGCGGTCCGCGCGTCGCAGGAGTACGGCAGCCGGCCCTCGGCCTCGATCACGCCCACCTCGACCACCGGCGACGTCCGCCCGGACGCACCTTCTTCACACATGATGCGGAAGTGGAACTGCGGGAAGCCCCGCTCCGGCTGCGCCGAGAGATTCCAGCCGACCGGTTCCGCCAGATGCATGATCCCGTCGTGGCCACCGGCCTCGGCGGCCGTGTGCACGCGCCGGCACCACACCGGGCACACCACGGGCCGTACGGCCAATGTCACGGGATCCAGCATGTCGTCCGTCATATGCACATTATCCGGCCGGTATGCCGAACCCGCCCTTGAACGACGCGCGGGAGTGCCCGCTTCCGCTTCCCCGTCGGCGCGCGGGCACGTCGGCGCGCGGGACACCGCTTCCGCGCGTCCCGCGTGCGGTCAGCCGGAGGCCCGTACGAGCAGTTCCGGCGTGAGCCGCACCGTACGGCTCGGGCTCGCGGCCGGGCCCGCTCCCCCGCCCAGTACTCGGTCGCCCGACCGCTCGGCGAGCAACCTGGCGGCCTCCGCCGCCAGTTCGGTGACCGGCTGGCGGACCGTGGTCAGCGCCGGGTCGGCCAGGCCCGCGAAGGGCACGTCGTCGAAGCCGGTGACGGCGACCTCGGCGGGCACGTCGGCGCCCAGCTGGCGCAGCCGCTGGAGCGCGCCGACCGCGATGAGGTCGTTGGCGCAGACGATCGCGTCCGGGCGGGACGGCCAGATGCGGTCGACCGCGGCCCGCCCCCACGCCACGGAGAAGTCGCCCAGCTCGACCCGGCCGGGGGCCTGCGGATCCAGGGCCGCCGCGCCCGCCTCGTACGCGGCGCGCCGCTCGGCCGCCGTC
>NZ_JBEPFC010000190.1:0-12580 GCF_040301705.1 Streptomyces sp. NPDC000151
TGCGGCTCGCCGCCGTCCCCGCGCCGCCGGATGCGCCGCCCCGTCGCGCTGATCGCCGCGGTCGCGCTGGCCTCCGGCCTGATCGGCGGCGGCAGCGCCGCGCTCATCGAGAGTGCCACGCAGGGCGGCGCAAGCGGTCAGAGTACCGCCGTGGTCAACGCGGGCGCCACCACCGGCAACGGGGTCTCCTCGGTGGCCAAGGCGGTCAGCCCCGCCATAGTCGAGATCAAGTCCCGTACCACCCAGGGCGAGTCCACCGGCTCCGGCGTCGTCGTCACCGGCGACGGCGAGATCATCACCAACAACCACGTCGTCTCCGGCGCCGGCACCGTCTCGGTGTCCTTCAGCGACGGATCGACGAAGACCGCCAAGGTCGTCGGGACCGACCCCGACAAGGACCTGGCCCTGATCAAGGTGCAGGGCGCGAAGAACCTCACGCACGCCACCCTCGGCGACTCCAGCAAGCTCGCCGTCGGCGACCAGGTCGTCGCGATCGGCTCCCCCGAGGGCCTGACCGGCTCGGTGACCAGCGGCATCGTCTCCGCGCTCGGCCGCGATGTGACCGTGCCCAAGGAGGACCAGCAGCAGCAACAGCAGCAGAGCCAGGGGCAGGGCGACATCCCGTGGCCGTTCGAGTTCGGCGGCAACCAGTACAACGGCGACACCGGCTCCTCGACCACCTCGTACAAGGCCATCCAGACCGACGCCTCGCTCAACCCCGGCAACTCCGGTGGCGCCCTGATCGACATGTCGGGCCGGATCATCGGCATCAACTCCGCGATGTACTCGCCGAGCGACGCGACCAGCAGCAGCGCCGGCAGCGTCGGCCTCGGCTTCGCCATCCCGATCAACACCGTCAAGGCGGACCTGGACACCCTGCGTGCCGGCGGCAGCGGCAACTGAGGAGCGGGAGCCGCACCTGAGAAGCTGGGGGCGCAACCGTCCGCTTCCCGTACACCCCGAGGACCCGACACCCATGAGCGCCGCCGAGCAGGGCGAGACGCCCGCCCGCATCCTGATCGTCGACGACGAGCCGGCCGTCCGCGAGGCGCTCCGGCGCTCGCTCGCCTTCGAGGGCTACGCCACCGAAGAGGCCGTCGACGGCCTGGACGCGGTCGAGAAGGTGGCCGCCCACCGGCCCGAACTGATCGTGCTGGACGTGCTGATGCCCCGCATGGACGGCCTGACCGCGGCCCGCAGGCTGCGCGCGAGCGGCGTGACCGTACCGATCCTGATGCTCACCGCGCGCGACACGGTCGGCGACCGGGTCACCGGACTGGACGCGGGCGCCGACGACTACCTGGTCAAGCCCTTCGAACTGGACGAGCTGCTGGCCCGCATCCGCGCGCTGCTGCGCCGCAGTTCGTACGCGGCGGCGGCCGGCGCGGCACCCGACGAGGGCGACACGCTCACCTTCGCGGATCTCCGCATGAACCTCGCCACCCGGGAAGTCACCCGCGGTGAGCGGCCCGTGGAGCTGACCCGTACCGAATTCACCCTGCTGGAGATGTTCCTGGCCCACCCGCGCCAGGTCCTCACCCGCGAACAGATCCTCAAGGCCGTCTGGGGCTTCGACTTCGAGCCCTCCTCCAACTCCCTGGACGTGTACGTGATGTACCTGCGGCGCAAGACCGAGGCCGGCGGCGAGCCGCGGCTGGTGCACACCGTGCGCGGCGTCGGGTACGTCCTGCGGTCCGGCGGTGCCGAGTGAACCTGCGCGAGGAGGCGGCCCAGCGCTACCGCCGGCTGCCGCTGCGCTCCCGGCTGGCGATGCTCACCGCGCTCGCCGTCGCGCTCGCCGTCGCCGCGTCCGCCGCCGCCTGCTGGCTGATCACCCGCGACCGGCTCACCGAGCAGCTGGACGCCACCCTGAGCAACGTCAGCGTGGACGCGGCGTACGTACGGGCGCTGGGTGCCGAGTGCAACGGCACCGCGCCCGACGGCATCCGCTTCCAGCCGACCCCGTACACGATCCAGCTGGTGTCGGTGGACGGCAGCGTGTGCACCTCGCCGGAGAAGTCGCAGATCCCCGCCGAGCGTGCGGACGTCGAGGTCGCGCAGGGCCGCGCCGGCGGTACGGTGCACACCGCGCGGGCCGCCGACGGCGCGGAGATGCGGGTCTCGACCGTGCCGTACCACGGGCCGGCGACCGACGCGCTGGGCAATCAGGTGGCGGTGTCCGTCGCCGCGCCCATGGACCAGGTCACCCAGCCGCTCAACCAGCTCGCGCTGGTCCTGCTGGTCGTCTCCGGGGTGGGCGTGCTGGGCGCCGCGACCACCGGCCTGTGGGTGGCCAGGGCGGGTCTGAAACCCGTGGACCGGCTCACGGCGGCCGTCGAGCACGTCGCCCGTACGGAAGATCTCGCGATCCGTATCCCCACCGAGGGCGAGGACGAGATCGCCCGGCTCTCCCACTCCTTCAACTCCATGACCGCCGCGCTCGCCGCGTCCCGCGACCTCCAGCAGCAGCTGATCGCGGACGCGGGCCACGAGCTGCGTACTCCGCTGACCTCGCTGCGTACCAACATCGACCTGCTGGAGCGCAGCGAGCGCACCGGCCGGGCCATCCCGCCCGCCGACAAGCTGGCCCTGCTGGACTCGGTGAAGGCGCAGATGGGCGAGTTGGCTGCGCTCATCGGCGACCTCCAGGAGCTGTCCAGGACGCCGGATCACGAGCCCGGCGGGCAGGGCGTGCCGCCGGTCGTGGCGCTGCACGAGACCGCGGGTACGGCGCTGGAGCGGGCCCGGCTGCGCGGCCCGTCCCTCACCTTCGACGCCGCGCTGGACCCCTGGTACGTACGGGCCGAGCCCGCCGCGCTGGAGCGCGCGGTGGTCAATCTCCTGGACAACGCGGTGAAGTTCAGCCCGCCCGGCGCCACGGTCGAGGTGCGCCTGAAGGGCGGCCTGCTGACCGTGCGGGACCACGGCCCTGGCATCCCCGAGGACGAACTCCCGCATGTCTTCGAGCGGTTCTGGCGCTCGCCCTCGGCGCGCAGCCTGCCCGGCAGCGGCCTCGGCCTGTCGATCGTGGCCCGCACGGCGCAGCAGGCGGGCGGCGGTGTCCGGCTGCGGCCCGCGGAGGGCGGCGGCACGCTGGCGGAGCTGACTCTGCCGGGTGCCGCCACCCCGCCCCCGGACCACGCGCCGGAGCCGGGCCGCTGAGCGCTCGTTACCGGGCGAAGTCCGACCCCAGTCCGGCCCCCGCCTCGGGGCCCCCGATCGCTCCGGGCCCGTAGGAGACGACACCGTCCGTCGTCAGCCCGCCCGCGGCGCCACGGAGGGACCACACCGCGCCCGTGTCCTTCGGGGCCGCGCCGTCCTCGCCCGGCGCGCCGGCCGCCAGATCCGCCTTCCCGTCGCCGTCCGTGTCGAGCAGCGAGACCGCCTCGCCGAAGCGGTCACCGGCCTCGGCGACGCCCGGGACGCCCGCGGTGTCCTGGTGGAAGGACTGTGCGCCGGTGCCGGTCAGGCCGCCCTTGCCGCCCTTGAGCAGTACCGTGCTGCCCGCGTCCTTCAGCGCCGCGCCGGAGGCGGACGTCAGGTCCTCGTACGGGACGCCGGCCGCGACGTCCGCGTACCCGTCGCCGTTCACATCGCCCGCGCTGAGCGAGTAGCCGAACTGGTCGCCCTCCTCGCCCGCGCCCGGGACGCCCGCGCTGTCCTGGGTGAGCGTCGTGGAGCGCTTGCCGGGGCCGTCCGCCGAGCCGTACGCGACCTTGACCGTGCCCTTGTCGTACGGGAGGTCCTCCACGACGCCGCCGGGCACCGGGCGGTATATGAGGTCGCCGTAGCCGTCCTTGTCGACGTCGCCGACGGTGGCCGTGGCGGCGTCCGGCAGGTGCGTCGGCTTGGTGGCGAGGCCGTCGGCGCCGCCCTTCCACAGCTCGCTCGACTCCGACATCTCCTCGAACGCGTGCATGCTGACCAGGTCGTCCCGGCCGTCACCGTTGAGGTCACCGGCGGCCAGGTCCTCGGAGAGGAAGAGGTGGCCGGTCGCGATGTCCGCGGTCCGGGCGGGCGACCCGGCACGGGTGAACGGCCCGTACATCACGTGCAGGCCGGAGGAGTCCCCGTCGCCCTGGCTGTCGGCGACCAGGTCCTGGTGGCCGTCGCCGTCGAAGTCCCCGGCGGTGAGGTTGCGGCCACCGGTGCCCGGGAGGCTGCTCGCGCCGCCCTTGCCGTCGGTGGAGCCCCACAGGACGACCGGCGCTCCGCCGCCGGTGACGACGAGGTCGGCGGTGCCGTCGCCGTCCAGGTCGCGGGCGGTGGTGTCGTCGCCGAAGCGGCCGTTCTCGGCGGGGTCGCCGGGCACGCCGGCGGTGGCGCGGCTGATGACCTGGTGCTTGCCGGTGGCGGCGCCGGAGGCCGAGCCGTAGACGACAGTGACGTAACCGGCTTTGGCCTTGCCGCCGACGGTGCCGCCGGGGGCGCCGGCAACGATGTCGGCGTAGCCGTCGTGGTTGAAGTCGGCCTGCGGGGCAGTGCCGGCCGGGCCCTTGGCCGCGGCGGCCTGCTTGTCGTCCGCCGGTGCCGCCTGGGCGGGCACGGCGAGGACGAGGGGAGCGGTGAGCAGGGCGGCCACCACGGCGCAGCGCGCTGCGGTGGGGGTGGGGCGGTGGCGCACGGTTCCTCCTGTGGTCGGCACCTGGACATCCCAAGTGCACCGTTCGTACACCTGCTACGACGCCAGCCACGGACGTGCGGTTGTATGCATAGCTACATCTTCTGCCCCACGTGCCCCGTCAGTGCTGTCGCTTCGCCGCGTCGCCGAACGGGATTCCGGTGCCGGAGAGTTGGGCCCGGATGCCGTCCCGCTCCACCGAGATCGTGCGCAGCCGCACGTCACCGGGGGTGGCCGGGAGGCGGAAGGACAGATCCATGCGGTCCGCGAGCTCCGGCTTGGTGAGTCCCGCGAGGCTGCCGAGGATCTTCGGATCGATGCCGACTTTTTTCAGCAGCCAGGGGTGGTCGACGACGACATCGACGAGATTGACCTTCATCAGCTTGCCGATGAAGCGCGGCGTGCCGATCAGGTCGTGCAGCTTCTGCTCGTTGTGCAGGGCGGCGTCGATGTACGCGTGCGGGATGCCGATGCGGTCGGCGATGGCCGGGACGGCGAGCATCGCCCGTACCTTGGCGGCCTCCCGGCTGAGCTGCCGGGCCGTCTTGCGGGTCAGCTGCAGGCCCTCGCCCTTCCCCGTACCGGGGCGGTAGACCGCGACATCGCCGATGTCCAGCCGCATGCCGCTGATCTCGGTGGAGATGCCGCGGTCGCCGGCCTGCCGGATGCGGGCCCTGGCGTGCATCCGCAGCTCGTGCCCGGCGATGGGCAGCCGCCCTTCCGCGCGTACGGAGTTGGGCCCCAGTTCGCTGAACTTGACCTGCGAGGCGCCCAGTTCGCGGTTCATGTCCTCGAAGGAGAGCAGTACGTCGCCGTGCATCCGGTCGACCGTGCCGCCCTTGAGGGACGTCGGCAGATCGCCGTCGAGCGTCACGTTCTCCGCCGTCGCCTCGAATTTCGCCAGTGAGACCCGGTCGGCGGCGAGGTCGGGGATGGTCACCCGCACCCGGTCCAGGCGCTTGTCCGCGACCTGGGTGAGGAAGGGGAAGCCCTCGATGTCCACCTCGGGGTCGGCCGCCAGGTGCAGCGAGTCCTTGAGCTTCTCGGCGGCCTTGTTCTGCGCGTACAGCACGGCGAACCGGTCGGCGAGGCCCGCGAAGGAGGCGGCCGCGAGCACCGTGGCGAGCAGCTTCACGGTGATCGGCACGGCGGCGAACCGGCCGATGCCGCGCTTGGCCTTGCGGTGGTTGGGCGGTGCCCACGCCTCGTCGTCGTCCGGCTCGGTGCGCAGCCCGAGACCCAGGGGGTCGTCGCGGCCGGGCTCGGGCTCCGGATCGGCCAGCCCGGCGAGCTCCGCGTAGGGATTGACCGGCGCGAACTCGCGGGTGTCGCCCTGCGGGTCAGGGCCCTGGGACGCGCGGGGCCGCTGTGAGTCCCGCGCGTCCTGCGGTGCGTGCGATGCGGATATGCGTGTGGGGGGTCGCATCGGTACATCCCACCATGCGTACGGCCATCGAACGCAAGTCTTACTAGAGGTAAAGGCGGATTTGGATGGTTACTTCACGACCGTGATGCGGTCCGCCTTCGGCGGGGCCAGCGGGCCGGACGCCGAGGAGTGCGCGCCCAGGTACGCGGTGAACGCGTCCAGGTCCGACGGGCCGACGAACTTGTCCTTGCCGTCCTTGAACGCGGCGAAGCCGTCACCGCCGCCCGCCAGGAACTCGTTCAGCGCGACGCGGTAGGTCTTCGCCGGGTCGATCGCCGCGCCGTTGAGCTTCACCGAGTCCTTGACCACCCGGTCCGCGCCCGACTTGGTCATGTCCAGGGTGTAGGTGAGGCCCTCGGACACCTGGAGGATCTTCGGGGAGGCCGCGTTCGCGCCGCTGACCTGCTGCTGCAGCGCGGTGATCAGCTGCGCGCCGGTCAGCCCGATCACGTTCGTCATGTTGGTGAACGGCTGCACCGTGAACGCCTCGCCGTACGTCACCACCCCGTCGCCCTCGCTCCCCGACGCCTTGAAGGCCAGGTCGGAGCGGACGCCGCCGGGGTTCATCAGGGCCAGCTGCGCGCCGCCCTTGCCGCTGTCCGCCGTCGCCTCCAGCTGCGCGTCGGCGATGACGTCGCCGAGCGGCGACTCGGGGGTGCTCGCGCCGCGGCCCGGGATGTCGCCTGCGATGTGGCCGACCGGCTTGTTCGCGACCGGCGCGGCCAGCCTGTCCCAGCGCTTGATCAGCGAGGTCAGGTCAGGCGCCTTGGGCTGGGTGCGGTCGACGACGTGGTTGGCCGACTTCACGGCCGTGCGCACGATGTCCTGGGTCTTCCGGTCGTACGTCAGCGTGGTGTCGGTGTAGAGCTTGCCGAAGGAGGACGCCGAGGTGACCATCCGCGGCTGCCCGGCCGGGTCCGGGATCGTGCACGCGTACGCCTGGTGGGTGTGCCCGGTGACCAGCGCGTCGACCTTCGGCGTGACCTTCTTGGCGATCTCCGTGATGGGCCCGGAGATGCCGTCACCCGCGCCGGGGCTGTCGCAGTCGTAGTTGTACGCGGTGGACGCGGGCGCCCCGCCCTCGTGGATCAGCGCGACGATCGACTTCACGCCCTGCTTCTGCAGCACCTTGGCGTACTTGTCGATGGTCTCGGCCTCGTCGTGGAACTTCAGGCCCTTGACCCCGTCGGCGCTGACGATGCCGGGCGTGCCCTCCAGCGTCACCCCGATGAAGCCGATCTTGACGCCCTTGTGCCGCCAGACCGTGTACGGCTTCAGGATCGGCCTGCCGGTCTTCTCGTCGGTGACGTTGGCGGCCAGGTACGGGTAGTCCGCGCCCTCGAATGTCCGCCCGTCCTCGTAGCAGCCGTCCTTCGGGTGGCAGCCGCCGTTCTGCAGTCGCGCCAGCTCCGCGCGGCCCTCGTCGAACTCGTGGTTGCCGACGCTGGTCACGTCCAGCTTCAGCTTGTTCATCGCCTCCACGGTCGGCTCGTCGTGGAAGAGGCCCGAGAGCAGCGGGCTCGCGCCGACCAGGTCGCCGGCGGCCGCGGTGACGGAGTACGAGTGGCCCCGGCGCGCGGTGCGCAGCGCGTTCGCCAGGTACTCCACGCCACCGGCCTCGATCTTCTTTCTGCTGCCGTCCGCCCGCTCCTCCTCCACGGTGCCGGACGAGCCCTGCGGCGGCTCCAGATTGCCGTGGAAGTCGTTGAAGGAGAGCAGCTGCACGTCGACGGTGCGCGAGGAGTGGCCGTGGCCGTCGGGCGTGCCGGCGCCGGCGGGCAGCGCCGCTGCGGTGACGCCGGCCGCGGCGGCCAGCACCGCGGCTCCGGCCGCCAGACGGCGCCCGACGCGGCGCCGGTGCGGAGTAGCTGACATCGATCGTCCCCCTTGTGGACAGCGGATGAGGAGTGGTCGAGCGACCGGAAGCCTACGGTCAACGCGCGTAGCGCAACAGGGGTGACGGGTTAAGGCGCGGTTGCGCCGGGGCGACAGCGGGCCGCCGCCCGACGGCGGTCGCCACCGGCCCCGCCGCGCGCCGTACCCTTCGGGACATGACTGACGCTGCACAGGGAACGGGCCCGGCCGGGCGGGACATGCAGGTACGGGAAGCGCTCACGCCGGACGTGGCCGGTGCCGTACTGGAGCTGATCGAGACGGCGGCACGGACGGACGGCCAGCCGGCCGTGTCCGAGCAGGGACGGCTGCAGGTACGCGGGGGACGGCGGGAGGGCGTGCGGCACGTACTGCTGCGCGCCGAGGGCGACCGCATCGTCGGGTACGGGCAGCTGGAGGACACCGACCCGGTCGAGGCGCCCGCCGCCGAGCTGGTCGTGCACCCCGAATTCCGCGGCAACGGCCTGGGCCGCAGGCTCGGCAGCGCGCTGCTGGAGCAGTCCGGGCGGCGGCTGCGGTTGTGGGCGCACGGCGGCCACCCCGCGGCCCGCCACCTCGCGCAGACCCTGGGCCTGACCCTCTTCCGCGAGCTGCGCCAGATGCGCCGCCCGCTGGCCGACCTGGAGCTGGCCGAGCCGGTGCTGCCCGCCGGCGTCACCGTCCGCACCTTCCAGCCCGGCACCGACGACGCGGCCTGGCTCGCCGCCAACGCCGCGGCCTTCGCGCACCACCCCGAACAGGGCTCGCTCACCCAGCGTGACCTGGACGACCGCAAGGCCGAGCCGTGGTTCGACCCCAAGGGCTTCTTCCTGGCCGAGAAGGACAGTGTCCTCGTCGGCTTCCACTGGACGAAGAAGCACGCGGAGGAGGGCCTGGGCGAGGTGTACGTCGTCGGGGTCCGGCCCGAGGCGCAGGGCGGCGGGCTCGGCAAGGCGCTCACCGCGATCGGGCTCCGGCACCTGGCCGGCGAGGGCGTGCCGACGGCGATGCTCTACGTGGACGCGGACAACGTCCCGGCCGTCACGGTCTACGAACGCCTCGGGTTCGTCACGCACGAGACGGACCTGATGTACCGCACCGAGCTCTGAACCGGTAACGGAGCCGGAGTTGACGGGCCGTCATGAGGTGGCGGCGGGGCTCAGCGCCCGCCGCCGCCTCCGCCCCCGGCACCGGATCGTCCCCTGCGGGTAGCCCCCCGCTTGCCTGTCCGCCATGTCCGCGTTACCGGCGATTCAAACTCGCTTGCGAGCATCACTGAATGCAGCCCTCCGCGCAGCCGGCCGGTGACCGAAGGCTCCGAGCCGCCCCGCCGCCTCCCGACGCGCCTTCCCCGCCGGGGGCGCGGAAGAATGAGGCCATGGACCAGCAGACCAGCGCCCAGGCCCCGGTAACGCCCCCGACGCCGTCCGCACAGGCTCAGCCCTCGGTCGGTTCGATCGCCGCGCACCGCCCGAACACCGTGGCCGCCTCCCTGCCCGAGCTGGAACCGGACCTCGACGCCGATCTCGACGCGTACGACGTCGACGGCGCCCTGGGCGACGACGGCGCGGAGCTGCCCGCCGGCCGCTTCCTGGACCGCGAGCGCAGCTGGCTCGCCTTCAACGAACGGGTACTGGAGCTGGCCGAGGACCCGGCCACGCCGCTGCTGGAACGCGCCAAGTTCCTCGCGATCTTCGCCTCCAACCTGGACGAGTTCTTCATGGTCCGGGTCGCGGGCCTCAAGCGCAGAATCGCCACGGGCGTCGCCACCCGCTCCGCCTCCGGGCTCCAGCCCCGCGAGGTGCTGGACCTGATCTGGACCCGCTCCCGCGAGCTCATGGCCCGGCACGCCGCCTGCTATCAGCAGGACATCGCCCCCGAGCTGGCCGGCGCCGGCATCCACCTGATCCGCTGGCCGGAGCTGACCGAGAAGGAACAGGCCCGCCTGTTCACCCTCTTCCGCCACCAGATCTTCCCCGTCCTCACCCCGCTGGCCGTCGACCCGGCCCACCCCTTCCCGTACATCTCCGGCCTCTCCCTGAACCTGGCCGTGGTCGTCCGCAACCCCGTCAGCGGCCACGACCACTTCGCCCGGGTCAAGGTCCCGCCGCTGCTCTCCCGCTTCCTGGAGGCGTCACCGCAGCGCTACGTCCCCATAGAGGACGTCATCGCGGCGCATCTGGAGGAGCTGTTCCCGGGCATGGAGGTGCGCGCGCACCACATGTTCCGGGTCACCCGCAACGAGGACCTGGAGGTCGAGGAGGACGACGCGGAGAACCTCCTCAAGGCCTTGGAGAAGGAGCTGATGCGGCGCCGCTTCGGGCCGCCGGTCCGGCTGGAGGTCGAGGAGTCCATCGACCCGGCCGTACTGGACCTGCTCGTCCAGGAGCTGAAGATCTCCGAGGCCGAGGTCTACCCGCTGCCCGGCCCGCTGGACCTGACCGGCCTCTTCGGCATCTCCGCGCTGGACCGGCCCGAGCTGAAGTACCCGAAGTTCGTCGCCGGAACCCACCGCGACCTCGCCGAGGTCGAATCCGCCTCGGCCCCCGACATCTTCGCCGCGCTGCGCGCCCGCGACGTCCTCCTCCACCACCCGTACGACTCCTTCTCCACCTCCGTCCAGGCGTTCCTGGAGCAGGCCGCCGCCGACCCGGACGTCCTCGCGATCAAGCAGACGCTGTACCGGACCTCCGGCGACTCCCCGATCGTCGACGCCCTGATAGACGCCGCCGAGTCCGGCAAACAGGTCCTCGTCCTCGTCGAGATCAAGGCGCGCTTCGACGAGCAGGCCAACATCAAGTGGGCGCGGAAGCTGGAGGAGGCCGGCTGCCACGTCGTCTACGGCCTGGTCGGCCTCAAGACGCACTGCAAGCTCTCCCTGGTCGTCCGCCAGGAAGGCGACATGCTGCGCCGCTACTCCCATGTGGGGACCGGCAATTACCACCCGAAGACCGCCCGGCTCTACGAGGACCTGGGGCTGCTGACCGCCGACCCGCAGGTGGGCGCCGACCTCTCCGACCTGTTCAACCGGCTCTCCGGCTACTCCCGCCGGGAGACCTACCGGCGGCTGCTCGTCGCCCCCAAGTCGCTGCGGGACGGCCTGGTCCAGCGCATCACCAAGGAGATCGCGCACCAGCGCGCGGGCCACCCCGGGTACGTCCGCATCAAGGTCAACTCGATGGTGGACGAGGCCGTCATCGACGCCCTGTACCGCGCCTCCCAGGCCGGTGTGTCCGTGGACGTCTGGGTACGCGGGATCTGTGCACTGCGGCCCGGCGTGCCGGGCCTGAGCGAGAACATCCGCGTCCGCAGCGTCCTGGGCCGCTTCCTCGAACACTCGCGGGTGTTCGCCTTCGGCAACGGAGGGGAGCCCGAAGTGTGGCTGGGCAGCGCGGACATGATGCACCGCAACCTCGACCGGCGGATCGAGGCGCTGGTACGGGTCACCGACCCGGGCCACCGCGCCTCGCTCGACCGCCTGCTGCGGACCGGCACGTCGGACACCACCTCCGCCTGGCACCTCGGCCCGGACGGCAACTGGACCCGGCACGCCGCCGACGCGGACGGCACCCCGCTGCGCAACGTACAAGAAATGCTCATCGACGCCCGGAGGCGCCGGCGTGGCCCTGCGACCTGACCTCTCCCCGCCCCGCGAGCGGACCGGTGCCCACGCGGCCGGCCCGGCGCCCGACCGCGCGACGGCCGGCGAGGTGCTCTCCGCCTACCTCCACGAAGAGTCGACGGCCTTCCTGCGCAGCCTGCGGCTGCACCGGGAGAGCGGTTCGGACGCGCGGGGCGCGGGCGACGCGGCCCGGGAACTGCGGGCCGCGGCCCGCAGGATCAGCGGCGCGCTGCACACCTTCCGGCCGCTGACCGACGAGGCCTGGGCCGACCAGCTGCGCGCCGAACTGGGCTGGCTATCGGGCACCCTGGCCCGCGAGCACGCCTACGCCGACCGGCTCGCCCGCCTGCTGGCCGCCCTGCACCGGGTCGCGGGCCCCGCCGAACCGTCCGGCGCCGCCAGAGAAGCGGCCGGCGCCGCCAGAGCCCCCGAGGGCGACGCCCCGCCTCCGCAGCGGTCGCAGAGCCGCACCGCGGGGACCAGGGAGGGCGCCCGCGACCCCAAGGACCCGGCCGCCACCACGGCTGCGGGGGCCGCGCGGGCCGGCGCGCTGCTGGACCGGCAGCTGACCCTGGCCCGCACCCGCGCCCACTCCGCGGCCCTCCAGGCGCTCGGCTCCTCGCGCTTCCACGCCGTCGCGGACGCCGTCGCGGTACTGGCCTCCGAAGCGCCGCTGGACAAGAATGCCGCCGACCGGCTCGCCACCGAGGCGCTGCCGCCGCTGGCCGACCACGCGCACCGCCGGCTCGCCGAGGCCGTCGCCGCGCTGCCGCTGACCCGCGTCGGCCACCCGTACAACGCCGCCGCGCTGGCCGGCGACGACCGCCAGGATGCCGCCTGGCACCAGGTACGGCTGCTGCTGCGGCACAGCCGGTACGCGCAGGAGGTCGCCGACGGCGGCGTCACCGACCTGCGGCTGCTGGAGGCGGCCCGCGCCCTGGAGCGGCACCGCCCCGTCCATGAACCGCTTCGGCCCCTGTTCGGAGGAGCGTCGGGGTCGGGCGGCGTGTACAAATCGCTCGGACTGAAGCGCTCGGCG
>NZ_JBEPFC010000191.1:0-12527 GCF_040301705.1 Streptomyces sp. NPDC000151
GGACCGTACGCGTGAGCCGGGGCGGAGCACGCGGCGCCCCGGTGACCTGCCGGTCCGTGGACGTACGGGCGCGGGCCGGGGCGCGGGGCCGGAGCCGGGCGAGATCTGGTGGGCGAGCGTGCCGTTCGAGGACGTGTCCGCCGCGAAGGACCGGCCGTGTCTGGTACTGGCCGTACGGGGCGGGTCCGCGCTGGTCGCGAAGATCACCAGCCGGTACCACGACGAGCGGCCCGGGGTGATCCCGCTGCGGCCGGGCACGGTGGGCGACGCGCAGGGCAGGCCGAGCTTCCTGGAGACGGACGAGCTGCGGGAGGTCGCGGTGGCCGACTTCCGGCGCCGCGCGGGCACGGTGGACCCGCTGCTGTGGGACCGCGTCCGGCACCTGGCCGGATAGCACCCCGGCAGGCACGAAGGCGCCCGGCCGTACGGGGCCGGGCGCCTTCGGGAAGCCGCTGTGCGCAGCGGGCGCGTGTCACGCCCAGAGCTGGCCGTGCAGCGTCTCGATGGCCGCTTCGGTGCTCTCGGCGGTGTAGACGCCGGTGGAGAGGTACTTCCAGCCGCCGTCGGCGACGACGAACACCACGTCCGCGCTCTCGCCGGCCTTGAGGGCCTTCTTCGCGACGCCGATCGCGGCGTGCAGCGCGGCGCCGGTGGAGACGCCCGCGAAGATGCCTTCCTCGGCGAGGAGTTCGCGGGTGCGGCGCACCGCGTCCGCCGAACCGACGGAGAAGCGGGTGGTCAGCACGGTCTCGTCGTAGAGCTCGGGGATGAAGCCCTCGTCGAGGTTGCGCAGGCCGTAGACGACGTCGTCGTAGCGCGGCTCGGCGGCCACGATCTGCACGCCGGGGACCTGCTCGCGCAGGTAGCGGCCGACGCCCATGAGGGTGCCGGTGGTGCCCAGGCCCGCGACGAAGTGGGTGACGGAGGGCAGGTCGGCGAGGATCTCCGGGCCGGTGGTGGCGTAGTGCGCGCCCGCGTTGTCGGGGTTGCCGTACTGGTAGAGCATCACCCAGTCGGGGTGCTCGGCGGAGAGCTCCTTGGCGACCCGTACGGCGGTGTTGGAGCCGCCGGCGGCCGGGCTGGAGATGATCTGCGCGCCCCACATGGCGAGCAGCTCGCGGCGCTCCTGGGAGGTGTTCTCCGGCATGACGCACACGATGCGGTAGCCCTTGAGCTTGGCCGCCATGGCGAGCGAGATGCCGGTGTTGCCGCTGGTGGGCTCCAGGATGGTGCAGCCGGGGGTGAGCCGGCCGTCCTTCTCCGCCTGCTCGATCATGTGCAGCGCGGGACGGTCCTTGACGGAGCCGGTGGGGTTGCGGTCCTCCAGCTTGGCCCAGATCCGTACGTCGTCGGAGGGCGACAGCCGCGGCAGGCGCACCAGGGGGGTGTTGCCGACCGCGGCGAGCGGGCTGTCGTACCGCATCAGCTCATGCCGCCGGCAACGGCGGGAAGGATCGTCACGCTGTCGCCGTCGGCGACCTTCGTGGTGATGCCCTCCAGGAAGCGCACGTCCTCGTCGTTCAGGTAGACGTTGACGAAGCGGCGCAGCTGCCCGCCGTCGACCAGGCGCTCCTTGATGCCGGCGTGCCGGGCCTCCAGGTCGTCGAAGAGCTCGCCGAGCGTGTCGCCGCTGCCCTCCACGGCCTTCTGGCCGTCGGTGTAGGTGCGCAGGATGGTCGGGATTCGGACCTCGATGGCCATGAGGATGCTCCTGTTTCGGCTGGCTGGGACGCTTCCCGGAAAGGGGCCGGAGAGCGAGTCTGGAGTGCGCCGCTGCGGGGCGCGTCGGGCGAGGCGTCCTGGGACGCGGGCGGGGCGTACGGTCAGCCCGCCGGCCGTCTCGGCCGGGCGCCTGTCGTGCGGGCAGGCGGAACCGGTCAGCCGGCTGCGCGGCGCGGACACATGGCGCTGGCGAGGCGGCACAGGTCGACGTGCAGCCGCGCAACGAGCAGCAGGCTCGGCGTCTTCTCGCTCACGTCGTGGTCAACCATGCGGTCATCGTATCGATTCCCGGTCCGGGTACTGGAACCCGGTCTCGGGATGCGGACGGACGGTGCACACCATGTGGGATGCGGCCGATCGGGCCGCCCCGGCGGGCCGTGCGCCGCCGGGGCCGTACGGGGCAAGGGGTGACGGGTGTCACGCGTACGCGTCGACGACCTCGACCTCTTCTTCGGTGATCACACCGTCCACGATCCGGTAGGAGCGGAACTGGAACGGGCCCGCGTCGTCGGCATCCGCGGTGGAGACCAGGACGTAGTGCGCGTTCGGCTCGTTCGCGTACGAGACGTCCGTACGGGACGGGTACGCCTCGGTCGCGGTGTGCGAGTGGTAGATGACGACGGGCTCCTCGTCCCGGTCGTCCAGCTCGCGGTAGAGCTTGAGCAGGTCGGTGGAGTCGAATTCGTAGAAGGTGGGCGAGCGCGCCGCGTTCAGCATCGGGATGAACCGCTCGGGGCGGCCGTCGGCGGGCGCCGGCGTCGGGCCCGCCAGGACCCCGCACGCCTCGTCGGGGTGGTCCTTGCGGGCGTGCTCGACGATCTGGTCGTGAAGGGCCCGGGTGATGGTCAGCATGGGCTCAAGAATAAGCATCGGGCCCGCGCGTACCACTAAGTGATACGTACGGGCCCGGATGCTGGACAGTGGGCGGAATCCGCCGCGGTGGGTCAGTCCTTCTTCGCGGTGTCGACGGGGCCCTTGGCCGCGAAGACGTTGGGGTCCCGGCGCTTGAGGACGAGGTAGCCGACCCCCATGATCGCGGCCCAGACCGGCGCCGCGTACAGCGAGATCCGGGTGTCGGGGTCGATGCCCATCATCACGATGACCATGGCGATGAAGGCCAGCGCGAAGATCGAGGTGTACGGCGCGCCGATCGCCTTGAACTCCGACTGCGGCAGCTCGCCGCGGTTGGCCTTGGCCCGGTAGCGCAGCTGCGAGAGCAGGATGACGATCCAGGCCCACATGCCGGAGATGGTGGCGAAGGAGACGACGTAGTTGAACGCCTCGCCCGGCCACTGGTAGTTGATCCAGACGCCGACCAGCATCATCGCGACCGAGACGGCGGTGCCGCGGGTGGGCAGGCCGTTCTTGCTGAGGTAGGTGAAGACCTTCGGGCCCTGGCCGTTCATCGACAGGTCGCGCAGCATGCGGCCGGTGGAGTACATGCCCGAGTTGGCCGAGGACAGCGCCGCGGTGAGCACGACGAAGTTCACGATGCCGGCGCCGGCCGGCAGGCCGATCTTGGCGAAGGCGGCGACGAAGGGGCTGACGCCGGGCTCGAAGACCGTCCAGCTGACGACGGACAGGATGATGATCAGCGAGCCGATGTAGAAGAGGCCGATGCGCCACGGCACGGTGTTGATCGCCTTGGGCAGGACCTTCTTCGGGTCGGTGGCCTCGCCGGCGGTGACGCCGACCAGCTCGACGGCGAGGAAGGCGAACATCACGATCTGCAGGGTCATCAGCGTGCCGCCGATGCCCTTGGGGAAGAACCCGCCGTGCGACCACAGGAGGCTGAAGGAGGCGGTGTCGCCGGCGTCGGAGAAGCCGAGCGTGATCACGCCGATGCCGATCAGGATCATGCCGATGATGGCGGTGACCTTGACCATGGAGAACCAGAACTCCAGCTCACCGAAGATCTTCACGGAGATCAGATTGATCCCGAAGAGGGCGACGGTGAAGACCAGCGCTGACACCCATTGCGGGATGTCGTGATTCCAGTACTGGACGTATGTCGCGGCCGCCGTGACTTCCGTGATGCCGGTGACGACCCAGAAGAGCCAGTACGTCCAGCCGGTCACGAAGCCCATGAAGGGGCCGAGGAACTCGCGGGCGTACTCCGAGAAGGAGCCCGACACCGGGCGGTACATGAGCAGCTCGCCCAGGGCGCGCATGATGAAGAAGATGACGAGCCCGACGATGGCGTAGGCCAGGATGATGCTCGGCCCGGCCTTCGAGATCGCTTTGCCCGCCCCGAGGAACAGGCCCGTTCCGATGGCGCCACCAATGGCGATCATCTGGATCTGCCGGTTTCCCAGACCGCGCTGATAGCCCTCTTCCGGGGCAGATCCCGCGGCGTCGGTGACGCCGTGCTGATTGTCGACCTGCGCTGAGGTCATGTGTGGTGCGCCTTTCTCCATTCCGACCCGGTCTGTTCCGGATCGGGTCCCGATCCCCCCGGATGGAGTCCTGCACGCCAACGGTCGGCCGGCGCAGCGCTCCCGCGGCGACAGGGGTGGCGTCACCGACGGCAGGTCGAGAGTTTCTACCACGACCACTTGGGATGTACTACCGGGACACCGTAGGGCACGACAGGGAAAAGAGGACAAAATTCAAAAGCCGCAGGAAGACCGGGCGCAGCAGTAATGCGATCGTTATCCGGATTTGATCGTCCGTTGAGCGAACGCATCTCCGTACGTAGTCGGACGTACCGTCCGGGTCACAGAGCCGCCGGTCCGGACCATGATCCGGGGGTGGCCGCCGGCCCGGAGACCGGCGCGGCCCTCACTCGGGCATCAGCGTCTCGATCAGGGTCTCCTGGAGCCCGCCCAGCCAGAGGTACGCCATCGCCATCGGCTTGCGCGGGTCCTCGTCCGGCAGGCCGAGCAGCTCGCTGCCGTCGTCCTCGTCGCTGACGTCCAGCCGGGTGCCGATCGCCAGCCGCAGGTCGTTCAGCGCGCCCAGCCACTGCTGGGACTCCTCCGGCTTGAGCCGCAGCACCGCGCCCTCGGAGCCCTTGCCGCCCTCGGTGGACAACGCGTCCAGCGCCCGGACCACCGCGAGGGCGTCCTCGCGCTTGCGGGCCCGCAGGTCGTTCTCCGTGTAGCGGCGGAATTCCGCCGAGGCGGCGCGCGCGTCGTCGTCCGGCACGTGGTCCGGGCCGCCGTAGGCGTCGGGGAAGAGCCGGGCCAGCGCCGGGTCGGACGGCGGCTCGCTGGGCCCCTCGGCGAAGAGCGCGTCCAGCGGGTCCTCGCCCTCGGCGGGCTCGTCGCCGGGGCCCACCAGCTCCATCAGCTGGACGGCCAGGCTGCGCAGGATGGAGATCTCGACCTCGTCGAGGGCGGCCGCCGCGCCGCCGCCGGGCAGGGCTTCGAAGTGGCCGGCCATCAGCGGTCCTGCGTGAGGGTCGCCCACAGGCCGTAGCCGTGCATCGCCTGCACGTCGCGCTCCATTTCTTCGCGGGTGCCGCTGGACACGATCGCGCGGCCCTTCCGATGGACATCGAGCATGAGCTTGCGGGCCTTTTCCTTGGAGTACCCGAAGTACGCCTGGAACACGTAGGTCACGTAACTCATGAGATTGACGGGGTCATTGTGAACGACGGTCACCCAGGGAACATCGGGCTCCGGCGCCTCGAAGGGCGCTTCCGTCGTTTCAGGACGTTCGATCTCCGTCGGTGCGACACTCACGGGTCCCATGCTGCCACCCAGGAGGGGCGCGCGCACAAACGACCCGGGGAAATCGTCAATGTGACGAGTACGCGAGGTAGCATCTCCTGTTATGAACACAGCAGACCTGGGGCTGCCGGTGGCCGTGCCGTCGACTGCGCTCTTCACCGATCAGTACGAACTCACCATGGTGCAGGCCGCGCTGCGGTCCGGCACCGCCGACCGGCGCTCGGTCTTCGAGGTCTTCACCCGGCGGCTGCCCGAGGGCCGCCGGTACGGCGTGGTCGCGGGCACCGGGCGGCTGCTGGACGCGGTGGAGAACTTCCGCTTCGACGCCACGATCCTGGACTTCCTCACCGAGCGCGGCATCCTCGACGAGACCACCCGCGCGTGGCTCGCCGACTACCGCTTCCGCGGCGACATCTGGGGCTACCCGGAGGGCGAGGTCTACTTCCCCGGCTCCCCCATCCTGCGGGTCGAGGGCACCTTCGCCGAGGCGGTGCTGCTGGAGACGGTGATCCTCTCGATCCTGAACCACGACTCGGCGGTGGCCGCCGCGGCCTCCCGGATGGCGGTCGCGGCCGGCGAGCGCCCGCTGATCGAGATGGGCGCCCGGCGCACCCACGAGCTGGCCGCCGTGGCCGCCTCCCGGGCCGCGTACGTGGGCGGCTTCCACACCACCTCCGACCTCGCGGCCGGCTTCCGGTACAACATCCCGACCGCCGGCACGAGCGCGCACTCCTTCACGCTGCTGCACGACAACGAGCGGGACGCGTTCACCGCGCAGGTCGACAGCCTCGGTGCGGGAACGACTCTGCTGGTGGACACCTACGACGTCGCCGAGGCGGTCCGTACCGCCGTGGAGGTGGCCGGGCCCGGCCTCGGCGCCGTCCGCATCGACTCCGGCGACCTGCTGCTGCTCGCCCACCGGGTGCGCCAGCAGCTGGACGAGCTGGGCGCGACGGACACGAAGATCGTGGTCACCAGCGACCTGGACGAGTACGCCATCGCCTCGCTGGCCGCCGCGCCCGTGGACGCGTACGGCGTCGGTACGCAGCTGGTCACCGGCAGCGGGCACCCCACCTGCTCGATGGTCTACAAGCTGGTCGCGCGCGCCGACGGCGACGGCGACGGCGCGCCGCTGCGGCCGGTCGCGAAGAAGTCCATGGGCGGCAAGGCGTCCCACGGCGGCCGCAAGTGGGCCGCGCGACGCCCGGACGCGGACGGCGTGGCGGAGGCCGAGGTCATCGGCACGGGGCCGGTGCCGGCCGAGCTGGCCGACCGGCAGCTGATGGTGCCGCTGGTGCGCGGCGGCGAGGTGATCGCGCGCGAGCCGCTGGACGCGGCGCGCGACCGGCACATCGCGGCCCGCGCCGGGCTCCCGATGTCCGCGATGCAGCTCTCGCGCGGCGAGGCCGTGCTGCCGACGGAGTACGTCTGAGCGCTCCGCGGTGACGGTTCCCCCGGGGATGTGGTTCGTCGGCTGCGGGCCGTGTGTGGCTGGTCGCGCAGTTCCCCGCGCCCCTTACGGGGCGCGGGGCGTACGCGGCCCCCACACGGCTCCTACTCCCGCAAAGCTGTGCGAGTGGCTACCCTCGGTCACATCGGCACTTGCCGTAGCCCCCACAGGTCCCACAGCCGCCACACTCTCCCCCCTTTTCCCATCCGGAAGGCACGCACCATGCACCGGGCATTGATCGTCGTGGACGTCCAGAACGACTTCTGTGAGGGCGGCAGCCTCGCGGTAGCGGGCGGCTCGGACATCGCCGCCGCCATCACCGATCTGGTGGGCGAGGCGGCAGGCAGCGGATACCAGTACGTGGTCGCCACGCGTGATCACCACATCGACCCCGGCGACCACTTCTCCGTCCGGCCGGACTACGAGCACAGCTGGCCCGCGCACTGCGTCGCGGGCACCGAGGGCAGCGGCTTCCACCCCAATTTCGCGCCCGCGATCGTCTCCGGCGCGATCGACGCGGTCTTCTCCAAGGGCGAGCACTCCGCGGCGTACAGCGGCTTCGAGGGCGTGGACGAGCACGGCGCCTCGACGGCGGAGTGGCTGCGCGCGCACGAGGTGACCGAGGTCGACATCGTCGGCATCGCCACGGACCACTGCGTGCGGGCCACGGCCCTGGACGCGGTGCGCGAGGGGTTCCGCACCCGGGTCCTGCTGGACCTGACGGCGGGCGTGGCCGCGCACACGACGGAGGCGGCGGTCGCGGAGCTGCGCGAGGCGGGGGCCGAGCTGACCGGCAAACCGGTGGTCAGCGCGGGCTGAGCCACCGGTGGCCGGCCCGCGGGCCGGCCACCGGCCGGCGGCCCCTCAGAGCGCCTCCGGGACGGCCGGGCGCAGCAGGGCCCGTATCGGGTGCCAGGACTCCGTGTCGTCCTCCGGGGCGCCGCGCCAGACCAGCCCGTCGGGGTGGTGCAGGACCGCCGTGATCTCGTCCGGCGTGGGCGGTTCGGTGTTGCCGCGCAGGTAGACGGCGCGCAGCCCGAGGTTGCGCAGCCTGGTCAGGGCGCGTGCGCGGTTCCCGGCGTGGACGAGGACGCGTACGCGGTGGCCGCTGCGGCCCGGTCTGGGCAGCGAGAGGGCCACCACCACGCTTCCGCCCGGAAGCCTGATGAAGCCGGAGCCGGTCAAGGTCATGTCTCCCCCGTGCATGGTCGGTGCATCGGTCGGTGCATGGTCGTGCGGCCGGCGCACGCCGGGTCGGGGCATGCGTCGGGAACCCCTCGTGAGACTACGTGTCAGCAAGAAGGCCGCAGGAGGCATCTAAACGCGATCGGCCGCCGCCCGCTAGGGGGCGACGGCCGATACGTTTCTGACCTGCGGCTTTACTTACTTCTTCGCCGCGGGCCCGACCTGGAGGACCACCGTGGAGCCGTCATGGGCCTCCTTGGTGATCTTGATCCGGGTGTTGGTGTCAGGAACGATCACGCCACCGGTCGGGTTCGCCTTGTCGTAGTAGACCCCGTACCGGTCGTCGAAGACGGTCACGCCCTTCTGCGACGCGATCTTCGCGGCCTTGCCGTCCTTGTGCAGCGTGAGCGCGTCGGTACGGGCACGGGTGAAGGTCGAGTCGTAGGTCTGGAAGCGATTGCGCATGAGCTTGCCGTCCGCCCACTTCGTGGCCTTCGGGTGCGCGTCGACCGGGAGGATCTGGCCGGCGCCCGGGTGCTCGCCCACGTTGTTGTCCGCCTGCGAGGTGTCCCACAGCCAGATCAGCGTGCCGTTCTGGAAGGGGAAGTGCTCGACCCAGTTCGGCCGGGTGGAGGTGAAGCCGAAGTTGTACGGGCCGCTCTTGAGGGTCTTGTCGTACGAGACGTACTGGCGGTTCTCGGCGAGGTAGTACTGCGGGTAGTCCTTGGTGAAGGACTCGCCGATGCGCGAGAAGCCCTTGGCGGTCCAGCCGGCGTCGTCGCCCTCCGCGCCGTCGGTGAAGAGCGGCTTACCGTCGGCCACGACGCTCAGCGCGTCGGCCGCGAAGCCCTTCTGGGCCACGCCGCCGTCGGTCTGGTAGCGGAACCGCAGGTCGATCTTCTTGCCCGCGTAGGCGTCCAGCGGGTAGACGAGGTCCTGGTACGCGTCGACGGTGCCGGTCAGCGCGGGCTTGTCACCGGCGTCGCGCGGGATGGCCTTGCCGTTCGCGGTGCCGTCCACCGGCGTCCAGTTGGCGCCGCCGTCCGTGGAGACCTCGGCGTACAGGTAGTCGTACTCCTGCTCGATGTCCCACCAGCCCTTGAGGTTCAGGGACGCCTTGGCCTTGCCGGTGAGGTCGACGGACCGGGTGAGGGTGTTCTTCAGGTCGTCACCCATGCCGCTCCACCACTGCTTGGTGCCTTCGGCGGGCTTCACGACGGAGGTGCTGACGGCCTTCTGCGGCAGCTCGACGACGAGTGCCTGCTTGTTCTTGGTGTTGTACTCCGCGACGCCCAGCTTGTGCGTGGAGGCCGTGGCCGCCTTCGCGGTGCCGTAGTTGAGCCAGCCCAGCTGCAGCTTGTCCCAGGCGCTCATGTCGCCGGGCAGGTCGCCGATGGAGTCCTTGCCCTCGCCGAGCCAGGAGCCGGAGGACATCAGCGACCAGAAGTCGACGGAGGACTCGCCGGTGCCGCCGGTGTCGTACTCGTCCGGCAGGCCCAGGTCGTGGCCGTACTCGTGGGCGAAGACGCCGAGGCCGCCGTTCTCCGGCTGCATCGTGTAGTCGCCGACCCAGATGCCGGTGTCACCGATCTGGGTGCCGCCGGCCCTGTTCTCACCGGGGCCGGTCTTGCCGGCGTCCGTGCCGTACGCGTACCAGCGGTGCGCCCAGATGGCGCTGGTGCCCTGGACGCCGCCGCCCGCGGACTCGTCCTCGCCCGCGTGCACGATCTGGAAGTGGTCGATGTAGCCGTCCGGCTCGTTGAAGTTGCCGTCGCCGTCGTAGTCGTAACGGTCCCACTGGTCGTACTTGGCGAGGTCCGTCTTGATCTGCGCGTCGGTGCGGCCCTTGGCCTTCTGATCCTTCGCCCACTGGTTCACGCCGTCGCGGATCAGGTCCCAGGCGCTGGAGCAGTTGGTCTGGCCGCAGTAGTTGGAGCCGTAGCGGGCCTCGTTCCAGTCGACCTTGACCCAGTCGGAGACCTCGCCCTCGACCGAGTAACGGCCCGAGGACTGCTTCTCGTAGTACTTCGCCAGGGACTCCTTCTTCTTGTCGTGCGAGAAGTAGAGGTCCTGGTAGTGCTGCTGGTTGAAGTCCTTCTGCCAGTCCGTGCTGTTGTCCGTCGCACGGTCCGGCTCGGCTATCTCGTTGTGCGCGGGGCCGGGGTCGCCGCCGTACTTCTTCACCGGCGGCTTGGGGCCGGCGCCGTCCGGGTCGTACATCGTCGTGTCGTCGACCTTGGTGCCGAAGTCGACCAGGATCGTGAAGATCTTGTCGGTCTTCTCCCGGCCCAGCTCGACGTACTTGCCCTTGTCCAGCTTCACGACCTGCGAGCCGCCGCGCTTCGTGGTCTCGGCGTCGCCGGATATGACCTGCCGGAGCGCTTCCTCGCGCTGCGCTTCCTGGCGGTCGCTGAACGGGCCCTTGAGGTCGTGGTCCACCGACCGCTCGGCGGGCGCCGGGTCGTTGGACGGGCTCGCGGCCGGATTGCGGCCGTCGGCCTGTGCGGCCCCCGACGCGAAAACGGCCGCCCCGATCGCGGCGGTTGCCGTGGCCAGGGCGGCCGATCTGAACAGCAATCTCTGGGATCTCACGTTGCGCTGTCCTCCCCTGTGACGAACGGTCGTTGGAGGCATTGGACCGGAACGCCGGGGGAAAAGACAGACCTTGATTTGAACACATCAGCGAAGTACGTTACTCGGCTCGCAATGTACGGGTATCGGACGCCACCCGGTCCGCACGGAGGAATCAACGGGCGTGCCGCAAGGGGCGGTTCGCCGGACGCATGAATCGGTGCGCCCCCCGTGCACCGGGCCAGTGGGTCAACTCACGCTTACCGGACGTTCCGCTCGGGCAGTAAGGACCGTAGAGTCTTTTGGCGGCGCGCCAAGTCGACTGACACCCCTGATGCTTCCGAGGACGGACCCGCCATGCCTCGACCGACTGCCGCACAGCTCGTCTACGGTTCGGCCACCGTCGTGCTCTCCACCCTCGCCATGCTGCTGCTCTCGCAGACGAGGACGGGCATCGGGGTCGCGGTCATCGCCCTCGCCGGGCTCGGGCTCGGCCTCCTCGTCGCGGTCACGGCGCCGCTGCCGCGCTTCGCGCGCGCCCGCCGGACGCGCGTCGCCGCCCCACAGGTACGGCCCGAGGGCTTCGTGGGACGGCGTACGTCGCCGACCCGGCCTGCCGAGGCCCGGGTCGGCGAACACTCCCGGTAGAGCGGCGTCGGTTCAGCCGGTCGACACCACCACCGTGCGGGCCGCCTTGTCGTGCAGGCACTGCTGGTACGGCTTGTCCCAGGTGCACCACAGGACGTTGACCAGCCAGAAGATGGTGCCGCAGCAGGGGATGACCTCCGGCAGGGTGTAGACGGCGGCGCGCACCCAGCCCGCCTGGGCGGTGGGGATCGCCCCGTTCTCCAGCATCGCCACCCTGATCTTCATGGCCATCTTGCCGACGGTCTGGCCCCGGGTGGTGAGCATCAGGCCCTCGTAGATCAGATACGCCAGCATCGTGACGCCGGAGACCACGGTCTGCTTGCCGCCGTCGTCGGTGGTGGTACCGGGGTAGTCCACGCCGCCCACGATGAACCACATGATCAGGCCGACCGGCACGCCGATGAGGATGCCGTCGATGATCCGCGCGAGCAGCCGCCGGCCACGGCCGGCGAGCGGCGGCATCCCGGCGAGCGGGTCGGGGGCGCCGTACGGATCACCGCCGTATGGGCCTTGAGGGCCGCCGCCGTAGGGGCCTTGGGGCGCGCCGCCGTACGGGTCGCCGCTGCCCGGCGGCGGCTCCTGCGGGTGCTGCGGCTTCTTGAGGAACGGGTCGTTCTCCGGCGGCTCACCGGATCCGGGCCTCGGCTGGTCGTTACTCATGGCCCGAGTCGACCGCGTACCACCGGTCGCCGCATCCGGCGTGCGCCGATCGGGGGAAGTGCGGCGTCCCGGAGCGGGGCACGCGCCGTGCGCGGGCGCGCCCCGGCAGTCCGGGGCGCACGCCTGCGCGCGGGCTCTCAGCCTTCAGCGGTCGGCGGTCGGCCGTCGGCGGTCAGCCCTCGGCGACGAACGTGCGGGCCACCTTGTCGTGCCAGCACTGCCGCCAGGGCCGGTCGATCAGGCACCACAGGGCGTTCACCACGCCGATGGCCAGTACGCCGAGCACGCCGTACACCAGCCAGCGCTTGACCGCCGCGCCCATCCCCGGGGTGTCGTGCCCCTCGATGTCCAGCACCTGCACGCCGCAGACCTTCTTGCCCAGCGTGTGTCCCCACTTGGCGGTGGGCAGCGCTTCGAGGAGCAGCCCGACGATCAGCAGGACCGCGATCACGATGGCCAGATAGCCGCCGGTCGTGCCGTCCAGGAGGTAGACCGTGGTCTGCACGCCGGACTGCTTCGCGGCCCGCTCGTCCAGCTCCGCGATGGTGACCGCGCGCGTCCCGTGCTGGAACGCGACGCGGTCGGGGAACTTGCGTGCGCAGCGGACGAGTTGTGCC
>NZ_JBEPFC010000192.1:0-12491 GCF_040301705.1 Streptomyces sp. NPDC000151
CACGGCCGTCCTCGGCCCACTGCAGGACCTCACGGACGCTCCAGCCGGGGCGCGGGCCGCTCGGCGTGAGCTGGCGCTGCCAGCGGTCGAAGCAGCCCTGCTCGCCGGCGGCGCGCACCCGGGCGCCGTACCGGGCGTCCTCGGCCCACAGCCGCCAGGGGCGGGGCTCGAAGGCGTCCCGTACGGCAGCGGCCAGCTCGGCCTCGCCCTCGGGGGTCTCGGGGAACCGGGCCAGGACGGCGGGCGCCAGGGAGGCCAGGCCCTCGTCGTCGTCGCGCAGGGCGAGCTCGTCCAGGGCCCAGCGCCAGTTGCCGCCGACCGCGGCGTAGCTGCGCAACAGGAGCAGCGCGGCGTCGCGCCCGTAGGAGGCGAGGTGGCCCAGGACGGAGAGCGCGAGGCCGGTGCGCTCCTCGCGGGTGTCGGTGCGGTCGTCGGGGTGGAAGAGGTGCCGTTCGATCTCTTCGAGGCCGCCGTCGAGCTGCATGTAGAGGCGTGCGTAGTACAGCGAGCGGTTCTCCAGCTGCCAGTCGCGCCGGGGGTCGCTCAGCACACTGTCGTTGAGGGCGGCCAGGGCCTCGGCCCGGGGCGCCGCCAAGGCATGCAGGGTCCCGTCGCCGCGGCCTCGCTGGAGGAGGCCGAGCAGGGTGCCACTGGGCGCTATGTCTGGATCGAACATGAGGTCAGCATCCGGTGCGGGGGACTGGCTGGCAACGGGATTTCCGCTGACGGGCATTCTTGCCGGTGTCCGCGGGCCGTATGCGTCGTTCCCCAGGGTGGATCGGCGGAACGACTGCCGTACGGCGGCCGAAGCCTAGCCCGGAGCGACGGATTCCGCAGCGTCCGGGCGGGTTGCCAAGGCGCAGCCGGGGGCATATGCCATGCGCACCACCGTATCGGGTCATGCCAAATCCCTTACGCGCGGTCGCAGCCTGTGCAACAGTCGTTACCGGCCCTTCCATCAGACATGGCCGACGAGGCCACAGACATGGCCGACGAGGCCACAGACATGGCCGCGCGCCGCCTGATATCGGAGTACGTCATGCCGTCCCATCTCTTCGCGGACCATCATCCCGCCCAGCCGCCCGAGCGCGGCGCGGTCGACGCACTCATCTCGCAGGCCCGCCGGCTCCGCGGTGGCCTGGACGCCGTGCGCCGCGAGGCCGCCGCCGAAGGTCACCCGGACGAGGACGCCCGGCTGCGCTGGCAGCGTGCCCTGTACGACCTCGCGGTCCACCACCTCGACGACCTCGGCGGACATCTGGACCAGCTCAGAGAGGGACTGCCGACCGGGCCCGTGGACGGCCCGGACGAGCCCCTGCCGCGTCCCGCGGCCCCGGCAGGGCCCGACCCCGAGGCGCACGCCCGCGGCTCGCTGCTGACCCGCGTGGGCAGCGCGGAGTGGAACCTCCTCACCGACGAGGCCAGCTGGTCCGAAGAGCTGTTCGGCATCTTCGGCCGGGAGCCCGCCGACGGGCCGCTCACCCTGGACGAGCTGCCCTCCCTGATCTTCTCCGACGACCAGCCGCTGGTGACCGCGATGGTCACGGACTGCCTGGTGGACGGCAAGCCGATCGACGGCGAATTCCGCATCGTGCGCGCCGACGCGAGCGTGCGCACGGTGCACATGGTGGGCGAGCCGGTGCTCGACGCCGACGGCAGCACGGCCTGCATGTGGGCCGTGCTGCGCGACGTCAGCGAGCTGCGACGCAGCCAGAGGGCGGTGCGCGAGACCCGTGACTCGCTGCAGCGTCAACGGCACATCGCACAGACCGAACACCGGCTTGCGGTCGAGCTGCAGGAAGCCGTGCTGCCGCCGTGGCGCGGCTCCCTGCGGTTCCCGCACGGCGGCCCGGTCGCCCTGGACCTCGCCGCCCGTTACCTCCCTTCCGGCTCCAGCGCCCTCATCGGCGGCGACTGGTACGACGCGCTGCAGCTGCCCGACGGGCGCACGCTGCTGAGCGCCGGCGACCTCACCGGGCACGGCGTGACCGCCACGTCGGGCATGGCGATGCTGCTCGGCGCGCTGCGCGGCATGGCCGTCTCGGGCCAGGAGCCGGGCCCGCTGATGGGCTACCTCAACCAGCTCCTGGACGCCTCCGCGCAGCCCGCCCTGGGCAGCGCGGTGTGCTGCCGCTTCGACCCGGCCACCCGCAGGCTGGACTGGGCGCAGGCCGGGCACCCCGCCCCGCTGCTGTTCCGGGACGGGCAGGGGCAGGCGCTGCAGCCGCCGGAGGGCGTGCTGCTGGGCGCGACCTCCGGGGCCGTGTACACGCAGCGCAGCGTGCAGTTGCAGCCGGGCGACCTGCTCGTGCTGTACACCGACGGGCTGGTGCCCCGGCGCCGTACGCCCGACGCGGACAGCACGCACGAAGGCGCGGAGCGGCTGCTCGCCCTCGCCCCCCGGTTCGCCGCGGCGCGGAGCGCGCAGGACAGCGTCCGAGCCGTCGTCGAGGAGTTCGGCAACGCCGAACGAGAGGACGATGCCTGCGTGTTGATCGCGCAGGTCGGTGAAGAGGGACGATGAAGAGCCCCGACGGGGGCTGACGGTACCGCCGGAAACCGCCCCGAGGTCCTGGGGGCAGCATCTCCCGCGGTGGTACGGAGGTCGCTCAGACCTGCCCGTTGCGGTCCTTCGGCTTCTTCTGCTTCGGCAGGGCGAGCCTGATCTCCTCGCGCAGGTCCTGGACCTTGGCGTAGTCGGCGTACTGCCCCGTCAGGCGGTACATCTCGCGCAGCCGGTCCCAGGTGCGGTGCGAGGAGTTCTCCCCGATCGACACCAGTGCCAGCCGCGCGTACCGATCCGCCTGTTCGGGATCGTTGGCGATGAACAGGGCGGAGGCCAGCGACAGATAGTCGAAGATCTGCGAGCGCTGGTAACCGTCCCTGCGCAGCGCCAGCGCCTGCCGCGCGTGCCCCTGGGCGAGCTTGGCGGCTTTGGGGTCGTGCTCGGCGAGCGTGCGGTACGCCAGTGCCTGCATCCCGTGCAGGTCGGCCTCGTCGAAGCTCTGCATCCAACTGGGCGGCGGCACGTCCCGCTTGTCCGAGACGAACAGCTCCTCGGCCTCGCCGAGAGTGCGCCGCATCGCCTGCCCGTGGCCCTTCGACGCCTGCGCCCACGCCTCGATCGTGTGCAGCATCGCACGCGTGCGCGGCAGGGTCTCGTCGCCGGAGCCTGAGTGGGCGAGGTTCATCAGGTCCAGGGCGTCGTCCGGGCGGCCCAGGTGGACCATCTGGCGCGCCGCCCGGGACAGCGCCTCCCCGGCCCGGGGGCGGTCGCCGCCCTCACGGGCCGCGTGCGCGGCGATGACGAAGTACTTCTGCGCCGTGGGCTCCAGGCCCACGTCGTGGGACATCCAGCCGGCCAGGACGGCGAGGTTGGCCGCCACGCCCCACAGCCGCCGCTGGAGGTGTTCGGGATGGCGGTAGGCGAGCATTCCGCCCACCTCGTTGAGCTGGCCCACCACGGCCTTGCGCTGCAGCCCGCCGCCGCGGGCCGCGTCCCAGGCGCGGAAGACCTCCACCGAGCGCTCCAGCGCGTCGATCTCCTGGGAGCCCACGGGAGCCGCTTCATAGCGGTCCAGGCCGGTCTGGTCGAGGGTATGGGGGCCGAGAGGGTTGTCGGTACGGGGTGCGTCGGCTGCCAGGGCCGGGTCGGCGTGCAACCAGTCGTACATGGCGCTGCTGAGCGCGGAGCCGGCGGCGAGCGCCGCGCCCGCGCCCACCAAGCCGCGTCGGTTGAGCATGAGGTCCATTCCCATGAATTCCGTGAGGACCGCAGCCGTACGGTCGGGCGGCCACGGCAGGCCATCGGCGCCCTGCCGCTTCCCCGCGCGCCCTGAGCGTGCGAAGCCGAGGTCCTCGGTGGTTACGACACGGCCGAGGCGCTCGGTGAACAGGGATGCCAGGACCTTCGGCACCGGATCGCGCGGGGTCTCCCCCATGTCGATCCAGCGCCGGACTCGGGACGTGTCGGTCGCCAGCTGCGGGTGGCCCATGGCCGCCGCCTGCCGGTTGACCAACCTCGCCAGCTCGCCCTTCGACCAGCCGGCGAGCTGGAAAAGGTCCGCGAGACGGGTGTTCGGCTCCCTGTTCACGTCAAGCCCCCAGGTTCCTCGACTGAGTTGACAGTAACCGGCCGTCATGTGCCGGGCGAGCATTCGCCAGGGTTCGCCAGGGTGCGCCAGATGGTCTGCCACCCGTAGTCGCGTGTTCTGTAGAGACGCAGCCCCCGGCCCGGTGGCGGAAACGCATTCCCCAGGGTGTCGCAACCCTCACCGGGCCGGTGGCGCAACGCCACTCGTCGGCGCACGAAGGGACCTCATCCACCCATGTACGCAGCATCGTCCGCCGCGACCGCCCCGACCCGGCCGTACCGCCCGCAGCCCACGGGCAGCGGTCCGTACCTCGATCCCGCTCACTCCTCGGGAATGGCCGCCGGGCCTCCGGGCGGCCGCCTCCGGCGCCCCCAGGGAGCAGCACCACAACCGCTCAGCGGGAGACTCGATTTGTCCGGCCCCCAGGGCGCGCAGTTGCGCGCGGCGGTCGCCTCGGTGCAGCGCATCTGTCCGGAGTTCAACCCCGTCCAGGTACTGCGGCGGGGCGGGAAATCCGTCCTTCTCGTCGGCACGACCGGGCGCTCGACCGCGGTGGCGAAGTGTTTACTGGACCACTCGCCGGCCTGGGTCGAGCGGTTCCGGCACGAAATAGCTGCGTATCGCGCCTTCGTACGCCACCGTCCGCCGGTGCGCGTGCCGAGGTTGGTCGCCGCGGACCCTGACGACTGCACGCTGGTCGTCGAACGCATGCCCGGCCGGGTCGCGGCCGTGCAGCGGCATCCCACGGAGGCGCCGCCGCGTGCGGACGTCCGGGCCGCGCTCGGGGCGATCTGCCGGATCAACCTCTGGCGCCCGCCGGCCGGGATGTTCGACGCCCCCCTGGACTACGCGAACCGCATCGGGCGGTACCACGATCTCGGCCTGCTGACCGACCGGGACCTGGGCGACCTGCAGAAGCTGATGCACGGCATCGCGCACTCCCCCGGCCAGTTCTGCCACGGCGACGCGCTGCTGAACAACGTCCTGCTCTCGCCGGCCGGCCCGGTGCTGCTGGACTGGGAGCACGCCGGCTGGTACTTGCCGGGCTACGACCTGGCGACCCTGTGGTCGGTGCTGGGGGACGCGCCGGTCGCCCGCCGCCAGATCAGTCAGCTCGCGCAGGCCGCGGGCCCCGCCGCCCGGGACTCCTTCCTGGTCAATCTGATGCTGGTGCTGACCCGGGAGATCCGGCGCTACGAGACCGCGGTACAGCGGACCATGCGGGATGAAGTGCCGCCCGGTCCCACCGGTCAGGGACAGCCGGGGGCGCCCGCGGCGGGCGAGGAACAGCGCCTGCTGCTGCGGCGGCTGCACGACGACGCCCAGATGGCGCGGCGTGCGGTACGGGCGGCGGTCGGCACCCGCTGATCCGCCGACGGGGGGAAAGGGAGCGGCGCGCCTGTACTGGGGCGCGCCGCTCTTCTCTGCGCGCTCCACGGAGGAGCGCGCCGCTCCTGTATGTGCGGCGCCGCTCTCCTGTACGCGCTCCGCCGCGGCAGGGTGGCGTACGGTGGCGCGCTCCGGGGCATCACCCCCGAGCACCCCTGTGGCGGTGCGGATTCCGAGACGGTGCACGGCCCGGCGTTCCCTCCGGCATTGGTCCATTCCACTGACGCGTCCCAGGCCCGGAGCCCGGTGCGCGAAAACTTCTCCGGCCCCGCGCCGACCTGCGAAATCGGCCGGTCGCGGGGTGATTGACGGATCGTCGGTGAACCGATACCTCTTGACAGGTTCCCGCACGCCCAACGGCGCACCATCCGCCACACCGCCCGGTACGGGCCGGCCCGAGGAGGCTGCATTGCGAGGATCCGCCCCTGTCGGCGTCGCCAGACGCGACGCCCCCCGAACCCCCCGCAGGACGACGAGGAGGGCCGGTACCGCTGTCGCGGTGGCCGCCCTCCTTCTGCCACTGGTCTCGGCCGCGCCCACCGCCACCGCGGGCTCGGACACCGGTTCCCTCCAGCGTGCCTTCGCCGACGCGTCCGCCCGGTACGACGTGCCGCAGAGCGTGCTGCTGGGCGTCGCCTACCTGGAGTCCCGCTGGGACGGGCACCAGGGCGCGCCCAGCGTGTCCGGCGGGTACGGCCCGATGCACCTCACCGACGCGCGGACCGCGCTCGCCCGGGAGGCGCCGCACCACAGCGAGGGCACCGAGGACGCCCGCGGCGACGACGCGCGCCCTCGCAAGACCTCAGAGGCGAAGCTGCCGAAGACCTCGCAGTTGCCGGCGCGGCTGCGGACCCTGCCGAAGGCCGCGGCGCTCACCGGCCTGTCCGCGCGCGAGCTGCGCGAGAACGCCGCGGCGAACATCAGCGGCGGCGCCGCCCTCCTCGCCGACCAGCAGCGCCGGCTCGGCCTGAAGACGAGCGCCGACCCCGCCGACTGGTATGCGGCGGTGGCCCGTTACTCGGGCGCGAGCGAGGCGAAGAGCGCCACCGTCTTCGCCGACCAGGTGTACGACGTGCTGCGCGGCGGCGCGTCCCGGACGACCGACGCGGGCCAGCGCGTCACCCTCGCCAAGTCCCCGGGCCTGACCCCCGACCGCGCCCAGACCCGCGTACTGGGCCTGCGCAAGGCGGAGTCCGGGGAGACCGAGTGCCCGCCGGAGGTGGCGTGCGAGTCGGTGCCCGCTCCGTACCAGGAGCTCGGCGACGACGACTACGGCAACCACGACCTGGCGGACCGCCCCCAGGACCAGTCCGTCGACTACCTCGTCATCCATGACACGGAAGCGACGTGGGAGACGACCCTGAAGCTGGTGCAGGACCCGACGTACGTGTCCTGGCACTACAGCCTCCGGTCCTCCGACGGGCTGATCGCCCAGCACGTCCCGACCAAGGACGTCGGCTGGCACGCGGGCAACTGGTACATCAACTCCCGCTCCATCGGCCTGGAGCACGAGGGCTTCCTGGTCGCGCCGGACGCCTGGTACACGGAGGCGATGTACCGCACCTCCGCGCGCCTGGTGCGGTATCTGACGCGCAAGTACGACATCCCGGTGGACCGGCAGCACATCCTCGGGCACGACAACGTGCCGGGGACGACCACCGCCTCGATCAAGGGCATGCACACCGACCCGGGCCCGTACTGGGACTGGGACCACTACTTCGACCTGCTGGGCAGGCCGCTGGCGCCGACCGCGGGGCCGCACGGCGGCCTGGTCACCATCCGCCCGGAGTACGACGAGAACCAGCCTGCGTACACGGGCTGCGAGAAGGCGGGCCAGCCGTGCGCCGCGCACGGCTCGGGCGCTGTACGCCTGTACTCCGCGCCCAGCGAGGACGCCCCGCTGATCAAGGACGAGGGGCTGCACCCGGGTGGCGGTGACTCCACCGCGGGGGTGAACGACACCGGCGCTCGTGCCAGCACCGGCCAGCAGTTCGCGGTCGCGGACCGGAAGGGCGACTGGACGGCGATCTGGTACCTCGGCCAGAAGGCGTGGTTCCACAACCCCGGCGCGGAGCCGACGGCGGTGCACGCCAGGGGCTGGGTGGCCGTCCCGAAGGCGGGCCGGACGGAGATCCCGGTCTACGGGCGGGCCTACCCGGAGAAGGCCGCCTACCCGGCCGGCGTCCCGGTCCAGGCGGTCTCGCCGCTCCCGTACGCCCTCAAGGCCGGCCAGCGCTACACGGTCGGCGGCCGGACGCTCGGCGAGTACTTCTACGCGCCGACGTTCGACACGAGCAAGCACGCGGTGGTGCGCGGCAAGGACGCGTACTACGAGATCCAGGTCGGCCACCGGGTCGGCTACGTCCGCGCGACGGACGTCGACATCCGCAGGTCGGACCGCTAGACGGGACGCGGCGGCCGGCGGGTCCTTCCGGGCCCGCCGGCCGCCGTGCCGTGTCCGCCCTCAGCGCCCGCCGGCCACCTTCCGGCTGCGCTGCTCCTGGCCGGGGCCGCCGTACGGGTAGTCGGCGGCACCCGGGTCGCTCACCTTGTCCAGCCGGTCCCGTTCCTCGTCCGACAGCCGCAGGCCGGCCGCCGCGAGGTTGTCGTCCAATTGTTCAACGGTCCGCGCGCCGAGGATCACCGAGGTGACGGCCGGGCGGTCGCGTACCCAGGCGAGGGCGACCTGCGCCATGGAGACGCCGCGCTCCTCGGCCACCGCGCGCACCTCGTCGACGACGGCCCAGGTGCGCTCGACGCGGCCGCGCCGGTCGTACGCCTCGACGCCGCGCTCCGGGTTCTCGCCGAGCCGGGTGGCGCCGGCGGGCCGGGCGTCCCGGCGGTACTTGCCGGTCAGCCAGCCGCCGCCGAGCGGGCTCCACGGGAGCAGCCCGAGCCCTTCGGAGGCGCAGGCCGGGGTGATCTCCCATTCGATCTCGCGGGAGAGCAGGCTGTACTGCGGCTGGAGGGTGACCGGGCGGGCCAGCCCCCGGAAGTCGGCGATGTCGACGGTCTTCTGGAGCTGCCAGCCGGTGAAGTTGGACAGCCCGATGTAGTGGATCTTGCCCTGGCGCACCGCGTCGTCGAGGAAGCGGAGCGTCTCCTCGATGGGCGTGAGCGGGTCCCAGGCGTGCACCTGGTACAGGTCGACCGTCTCGACGCCGAGCCGGCGCAGCGAGGCGTCCAGCGCGCGGTGCAGGTGGCGGCGGGAGAGCCCGGCGCCGTTCGGATCCTCGGCCATGGGGAAGCGGCCCTTGGTGGCGAGGACGACGCGGTCGGTGACGTCGGCGGGGCGTGCGGCGAGCCAGCGCCCGATGATCTCTTCGGACGCGCCGGCGGTGTAGACGTCGGCGGTGTCCACGAGGGTGCCGCCGGCTTCGACGAACCGGTCCAGCTGGGCGTGTGCGCCCGCCTCGTCGGTCTCGTGGCCGAACGTCATGGTGCCCAGCGCCAGCGCCGAGACGCCGCAGCCGCTGGGGCCGAGGGTGCGGTACTCCATGCCGATTACTCCTTCCGTAGGCCGGGCGGTCACAGGGCGAGCCAGACGGCCTGGTCCGGCGCCAGCCGGCCGTCCGCGAGCGGGCCGCTGGCCAGCAGTACGGTCTCGTGCGCGGGCAGGGTGTACGGCTCGGCCGAGAGGTTGACCACGCAGAGGAAGCCCGGCTCGCGACGCAGGGCGAGCACGCCGTCCGGCGCGTCGAGCCAGGTCAGCGTTCCGTCGCCGAGCGCCGGGTGGTCGCGGCGCAGGCGCAGGGCGCGGCGGTAGAGCGCCAGCATGGAGTCCTCGTCGCCCTCTTGTGCGGCGACGCTCAGCTCGCCCCACTCCGGGGGCTGCGGCAGCCAGGGCGCGCCCGCCGCGCCCTCCGGGCTGAAGCCGTACGGCGCGTGCTCGCCCGCCCACGGGATCGGCACGCGGCAGCCGTCCCGGCCCCGGTCGGTGTGGCCGGAGCGCTCCCAGCACGGGTCCTGGAGCACGTTCTCCGGCAGGTCCTCGACCTCGGGCAGGCCCAGTTCCTCGCCCTGGTAGATGTACGCGCCGCCGGGGAGGGAGAGCATCAGGAGGGCGGCCGCGCGGGCCCTGCGGGTGCCGAGTTCAAAGTCGAGCGGGCCTTCGGGCCGGTAGACCTCGTTGGCGACCCACTTCTTCACCACCTTGCGGCCGAACCGGCTGGGGTGGCGGACCACATCGTGGTTGGAGAGCACCCAGGTGGCCGGCGCGCCGACCGAACCGAGGGTGGCGAGCGAGGTGTCGATGACCTCGCGCAGTTCCTTGGCGTCCCAGGGGGTCATCAGGAAGTCGAAGTTGAACGCCGTGTGCAGGCCGTCAGGGCGTACGTAGTTGGCGAGGCGGTCGGGGGCGTGCGTCCAGGCTTCGGCGACGAACTTCCGGTCGCCGGGGAATTCGTCGGCCACGCGGCGCCATGCGCGGAAGACCTCGTGCACCTCGTCGCGGTCCCAGTGGGGGTGGTCGAGTCCGCCGTGCGGGGCCAGCGCGTTCGGGTCCTCGCGGGACGGCAGGTCGGGCAGCTCGGGGTGCTTGATCAGCCCGTGTGCCACATCGATGCGGAATCCGTCGACGCCGCGGCCGAACCAGAACCGCAGGATGTCCTCGAACTCCGCGCGCACTTCCGGGTGTTCCCAGTTGAGGTCCGGCTGCTCCGGGGCGAACAGATGCAGGTACCACTGCCCGTCGGGCAGCCGGGTCCAGGCAGAGCCGCCGAAGCAGGACTTCCAGTTGTTGGGCGGCTCGGCGCCGTCAGCGCCGCGGCCGGACCGGAAGATGAAGCGCTCCCGCTCGGGGCTGCCCTGTCCGGCGGCCAGCGCTGCCTGGAACCACGCGTGCTGGTCGGAGACGTGGTTGGGCACGATGTCGGGGATGACGCGGATGCCGTTGCGGTGGGCCTCTTCAATGAGTGCCTCGGCCTCGGCCACGGTGCCGAACCGCGGGTCGATCTCCCGGAAGTCGGCCACGTCATAACCGTGGTCGGCCTGCGGCGACTTGTACCACGGGTTGATCCAAATGGCGTCCACGCCGAGCGACTTCAGGTACGGCAGCCGCGAGCGGATGCCGGCGATGTCACCGATGCCGTCGCCGTTCCCGTCGGCGAAGCTGCGGATGTAGACCTGGTAGATGACGGCGTCGCGCCACCAGGGTGCGGTGCTGGTCATGGGTTACGTACTCCTTGTACGGGGCGGTCCGGGCTACTTCGCGGCGCCGGCGGTGAGGCCGGCGACGATGCGGCGCTGGAAGAGCAGCACCACGATGACGAGCGGTACGGTCACGAGCACGCCGGCGGCCATCTGGCTGCCGAACGGCGTCTCGAACTGGGTGGCGCCGGAGAACTTGGAGATCGCGACCGGCGCGGTCTGCATCTCCGGCTTGTTGGTCATGGACAGGGCGATGAGGAATTCGTTCCAGGCCGCGATGAAGGTGATGATCGCGGTGGTGAACAGGCCGGGCGCGGCGAGCGGGACGATGACCCTGCGGAACGCCTGGCCGCGGGTGCAGCCGTCGATCATGGCCGCCTGTTCCAGCTCTTCGGGCAGCTGCCGGAAGAAGGCGGTGAGGTTCCAGACCGCGAGCGGCAGGGTGAAGGACATGCTCGGCACGATCATGGCCTGGTAGGTGTTGATCCAGCCCAGCTCGACGAAGAGCTTCAGCAGCGGCACGGCGATCGAGACCACCGGGAACATCGAGGTGGCGATGATCACGGTGAGCACCAGCCGCTTGAGCCGGAACTCCAGCCGGGCCATGGCGTACGCGGTGAAGGTCGCGAGCAGCAGCGCCAGGCAGGTGGTCACGCCCGCCACGACCAGGCTGTTGAGGAGGGCGCGGGTGAAGGCCTGGGAGGGGTCGAAGACGGCGCGGTAGTTCTCCAGCGAGAGCGGCGCCGGGAGCAGGGAGTTGTCGAAGATGTCGGAGGTACGGCGGAGGCTGGAGACCAGCATCCAGTAGAACGGCGCGAGGCAGTAGGCCACCACCGCGGCGACGCCCGCGTACAACAGCCACTTGCGGAGGCTTGCCGGGATCGTCATGCCGCAACCTCCTGACGGCGGCGCGGCAGCAGCCGGCGGCGCCGGGGAGCCGCGTCGTCCTCCCCGACGACGTCGGCGCCGAGCAGCCGCACGAAGGCCAGCGCGATGAGGAAGACGTACACGAAGAGCAGCACCGCGTAGGCGGACGCCGGGCCGAACCGTACGTTGGCGGCCTGGTCCTGGGCGAGCATCGAGAGCGTCTCCACCGAGGTCTTCTGCGCACCGATGAGGAGGTACGGCAGGTCGAACATGCGCAGCGCGTCCAGCGTGCGGAACAGCACGGCCACCAGCAGCGCGGGCTTCACCAGCGGCAGTGTGATGTGCCAGAACCGGCGGAGCATCCCGGCGCCGTCCACGCGGGCCGCCTCGTACACCTCCTTGGGGATGACCTGGAGGCCGGCGAGGACGAGCAGGCCGACGAAGGGCGCGGTCTTCCACACGTCGGCGATGATCACGGCGGCCTTGGCGTGGAAGCCCTCGGTGGTCCACAGGACTTGACGGCCGAGGAGCGCGTTGGCGATGCCGTTGCTGTTGAAGATCCAGCGCCAGAGGAGGCCGGTGACGGCTGTGGGGATGGCCCACGGGACGAGGATGCTCGCGCGGACCAGGGCACGGCCGCGGAACGCCTGGTGCATGATCAGCGCCATGGTGACCCCGATGAGGGTTTCCAGGAGGACGGTGCTGACGGTGAAGAACGTGGTGTTCCAGAAGGCGTTCCAGAAGCGGCTGCCGGCCTCGCCGAAGATCGCGGCGAAGTTCTGCAGGCCGACGAACGGCTCGCTGTCCTCGACGAATCCGGTCTTCGGGTCCAGGCCGCGGGTGCCGTAGAGCGACTGCTTCAGCGCCACGAGCGTCGGGTAGAGCACGACGACCGCGAGGACCAGCAGGGTGGGTGAGACCAGGAGGGTGGCGAGCCGGGCGGTGCCGGCGGTGGCCCGGGCCGGGCGGCGCCGGGCGGGCGGGGCGGGTGGC
>NZ_JBEPFC010000193.1:0-12476 GCF_040301705.1 Streptomyces sp. NPDC000151
ACCCGGCCGCCGCGCGCCGGGCGCTCGCACCCACCGGCTACGCCGCGCCGCACCTCCCCGCGCCGTGGGGACTGGACGCCGGGCCCCTCCAGCAGCTCGCCGTACAGGAGGAGCTGCGCGCCGCCGGGGTCGAGGTGAGCGACCTGGGGATCGCCACCTGGGTGGTGCCCTCGCTCCTCGCGTACGGCACACCGGAGCAGCAAGAACAGCATCTGCCGCCCACCCTGAGCGGCGAGCGGCTGTGGTGCCAGCTGTTCTCCGAGCCGGGCGCGGGCTCCGACCTGGCGGCGCTGCGCACGAAGGCCGAGCGCACGGCGGACGGCGGCTGGCGGGTCAACGGGCAGAAGGTGTGGACCTCGGCCGCCCGGAACGCGCACTGCGGCATCCTGCTCGCCCGCACCGACCCCACCGCGCCCAAGCACCGTGGCCTGACGTTCTTCCTTGTCGACATGGCGACACCGGGCATCGACGTCAGGGCGCTGACGGAGATCACCGGGGACGCCCTCTTCAACGAGGTGTACTTCGACGACGTGCTGCTGCCGGCCGACGCGGTGGTCGGCGAGGCCGGCGACGGCTGGCGGGTGGCCCGGCACACGCTGGCCAACGAACGCGTCCACATGGCCGACCGGATGACCTTCGACACCGGCCTGGAGGCGCTGATCGCGCGGGTGGGCGAGGAGGACGGGGACGGGGCCCTGCGGGAGAAAGTGGGCGCGCTGGCCGCCGAGGCGCACGCGCTGGGCTGCATCGGGCTGCGCACCACCCTCCAGCAGGTCTCCGGGCTGGAGCCGGGCGCGGGCGCCAGCGTCCGCAAGCTCGTCCAGACGCGCCACCAGCAGGCCGTGGCCGAGCTGGCCCTCGAACTCCTCGGCCCCGCGGGCGCGGTGCGCGAGGGCGCGGGGGAACGGGCGCTGCACGGCTTCCTGATGTCCCGCTGCCTGACCATCGCGGGCGGCACCACCCAGGTACAGCTCAACGTCGTCGCGGAGCGGCTGCTCGGCCTGCCCAGGGACCCCGAGCCGCGCCCCCTCATCTAAGGAGCACCGGGTATGAAGGCGTACATCGTCGGCGTCGGGATGACGAAGTTCGAGAAGCCCGAGACCCGCGAGTGGCGGTACTGGGACATGGCGAGGGAGGCGGGCGGCGCGGCGCTCGCGGACGCGGGCATCGGATACGAGCAGGTCGAGCAGGTGCCGGCCGGCTTCTGCCACCAGGCGTCCACGGCGGGCCAGCGGGCCGCGTACGAGCTGGGCCTGACCGGCGTCCCGGTCTACAACGTCAACAACAACTGCGCGACCGGCGCGACCGCGCTGCTGCTCGCCCGGCAGTTCGTGGCCGCCGGGATCAACGATTGCGTACTGGCGCTGGGCTTCGAGCAGATGAAGCGGGGCGCGCTCGGGGGCGGCGCCGACGGCGGCGACTTCGCCGCCTCGCCCGTCGCCCGGCACTACGGCGTGATGGCGGCCCGGCACGGCTTCGAGCGGACCCCGCCCACCGCGCAGATCTTCGGCAACGCGGCGCGCGAGCACATGGAGCGGTACGGCACGACGGCCGAGCAACTGGCCGCGGTCGGCGCGAAGAACCACCGGCACTCGGCGGAGAACCCGTACGCGCAGTTCCGGGACGTGTACACGGTCGAGGAGGTCCTCGCGGCGCGGACCGTCCACGCGCCGCTCACCAAGCTCCAGTGCTCGCCGACCTCCGACGGCTCGGCGGCGGCCGTCGTCGCCTCCGAGCGCTTCGTCCGCGCGCACGGCCTCCAGGACCGGGCCGTGGAGATCGCCGCACAGGCCATGACCACCGACACGGAGGAGTCCTTCGCAGCCGGCTCCTGCATCGACGTCGTCGGCAGGCCGATGTCGCGCGCCGCGGCCCGGCAGGCGTACGAGGCGAGCGGCCTCGGCATCGAGGACGTCGACGTCGTCGAACTGCACGACTGCTTCTCCGTCAACGAGCTGCTGACCTATGAGGCGCTGGGCATGTGCGCGGACGGCGAGTCCGGAAAGCTCGTCGCGGACGGGGCGACCACGTACGGCGGGCGCTGGGTCGTGAACCCTTCCGGCGGCCTGATCTCCAAGGGTCACCCGCTCGGCGCCACGGGCCTGGCCCAGGCCGCCGAGCTGACCTGGCAGTTGCGCGGCGAGGCCGGCGCCCGGCAGGTACCGGGCGCGCGGGTGGGCCTCGCGCACAACATCGGACTGGGCGGGGCGGCGGTGGTGACGGTGCTGCGGAGGGTGTGATGGTTTCGCGGTCCTGGGCCTGGGGTCCGGCGGGCCTAGGTCCTCCGGCCCGGGGCCGCTGGGCCGATAATCCGATGCCCGAGGCACCCGTCGGATGACACGATGGCCACCATGCCCCCGCTCATGACCACCGGCCGCCGGCCGTCCGGCACGACCACCCGCAAAGCCCCGCCCGCGTGGGCGGTGATGCTCGCGGTCTGCGCGGGACAGTTCCTCGTGGTGCTCGACGTCTCCGTGGTGAACGTCGCGATGCCCTCGATGCGGGCGTCGCTCGGCCTGAGCGAGCTGGGCCTGCAGTGGGTGGTCAACGCGTACGTCATCACCTTCGCCGGATTCCTCATGCTCGGCGGGCGCGCCGCCGACCTCTTCGGACGCAAGCGGGTCTTCCTCGTCGGCCTCGGGCTGTTCACCGCCGCCAGCCTGGGCGGCGGGCTCGCCCAGGAGCCGTGGCAGCTGATCGCAGCGCGTACGGTCCAGGGCGTCGGCGCCGCCGTGCTCGCCCCGGCCACCCTCACCATCCTCACCACCTCCTTCCCGCAGGGCCCGGCCCGCACCCGGGCCGTCGCCACCTGGACCGCGGTCGGCGCGGGCGGCGGCGCCGCGGGCGGCCTGGTCGGCGGGCTGCTCACGCAGTTCCTGTCCTGGCGCTGGGTGCTGCTGATCAACGTGCCGGTCGGCGCGCTGGTACTGGCCGGCGCCGCGGTCTGCCTCAGCGAGAGCCGGCAGGACGGCCGGCGCCGCCTGGACGTGCCCGGCGCACTGCTGGTCACCTGTGGGCTCGCGCTCGTCACGTACGGCATCGTGCAGACCGGCGAGCGCGGCTGGACCGCCGCCGGCGCGCTGCTGCCGCTGCTCGCCGGACTCGCCGTGCTGGGCGCGTTCGTGGCGGTCGAGGCCCGCTCCGCGGCGCCGCTGATGCCGCTCGGCGTCTTCCGGCCGCGGTCGGTGTGGGCGACGACCTCGGCGATGGTGGTGGTCGGTGCCGGCATGTTCTCCATGTGGTACTTCCTCTCGCTCTACACGCAGAACGTCCTCGGTTACACCGCGCTCCAGGCGGGTCTCTCCTTCCTCCCGCACTCCTTCTCGATCGTGATCGGCTCCAAGGCGGCGCCCCGGCTGATGGCGCTGCCGCGGCTCGGCGCGAAGACGGTGGCCGTGGCGGGCGTGCTGCTCGCGGCCGTCGGCATGGCCTGGCAGTCCACGATGGACGCGCACGGCACGTACCTCGCGACGATCCTTGGCCCGGGCGTCACGATGGCGCTCGGCGCGGGCCTGTCGGCCACCCCGATCGCCGCGATCTGCACGTCGGGCGCGGCGGCCGGCGACGCCGGGCTGGTCTCCGGACTGATCAACACCTCGCGGCAGATGGGCGGCGCGCTCGGCCTGTCGGTCCTCTCCACGGTCGCGGCCGGGGTCGCGGGCAGCGGCCGGGTGGCGCTCGCCGACGGCTACGCGCTCGCCTTCCGGGTCGGTGCCGTGGTCCTGCTGGCCGGCGTCCTGCTGATGCTGTTCTCCCTGCCGAGGCGCGAGAAGGACACCGCGCACGCCGGCTGAACTGCCGCAGGCGGTGCGCACCTGCGCCCCGCTGCCCGGCGGCTTGCGGGTGGTCGGCTCGTCGTGGCCCGGCCTGCCGGCGGTCGGCTCGTCGCGAGAGGATGCGGGCATGGCCGACACCGCTGCTGCACCTGGTCCCGCTGTTCCCCCGCCGTTTCCCGCCGCCGGCCGCCGTGTGCTGGTCAGCGGCGCCTCGCGCGGCCTGGGCCGGGCCCTGGCGCGTGCCTTCGCGGAGAACGGCGACCGGGTCGCCGTGCACTACGGCACGCGCCGGGCGGACGCCGAGGACACCCTCGCCGCGCTGCCCGGCGACGGCCACGTACTGCTCCACGCGGACATCGCCGACCCGGACGGCGCCGCCGGCCTGATCGCCGACGCCGACGCGGCGCTCGGCGGCATCGACGTACTGGTCAACAACGCCGCGGTCAACACCCCGCACCCGCCCGCCACCACCTCCTACGCCGACTGGGCCGCCGCCTGGCAGCAGCACGTCGCGGTCAACCTGCTCGGCACCGCGCACCTCAGCCACGGCGCGGCCCAGCGCATGATCGCGCAGGGCGGCGGCGGACGGATCGTCAACGTCGGCTCGCGCGGCGCCTTCCGCGGCGAGCCGGACCACCCCGCGTACGGCGCGACCAAGGCCGCGGTGCACGCGCTCGGCCAGTCCCTCGCGGTGGCGCTCGCCCCGTACGGCATCGCGGTGGCGTCCGTGGCACCCGGCTTCATCGACACCGAACGGGTCGGCCACCGGCTGGCCGGCGAGCAGGGCGCCGCGATCCGCGCGCAGAGCCCGTTCGGCCGGGTGGCCGAGCCGGCCGAGATCGCGGCGGCGGTCCGCTGGCTGGCCTCCCCGGAGGCCCAGTGGAGCTCGGGCACGGTACTGGACGTCAACGGCGCGTCGTACTTGCGCACCTGAGCCTTTGCGCCCCTGAGCCTTTGCGGACATGGGCCCTTGCGTACTTGCGTACGTGGGCCCCGTCGGCGGCACGGGGAGCCCGGTTTCCGCCTTGTCGGTCCGCCCGCGGCGGTGCCACCGTCATCCGCATGGCGAACATCCCCGAGGATTTGTCGTACAGCAAGGACCACGAGTGGCTCCGCCGGGACGGCGACCGGGCCACGATCGGCATCACGGACTATGCCCAGCGGCAGCTCGGCGACATCGTCTACATCGAACTGCCCAAGGAAGGCGAGCGGTTCGAGGCCGGCGAACCCTTCGGCAACGTGGAGTCGGTCAAGGCCGTCAGCGAGGTCTACCTGCCGGTCACCGGCACCGTGCTGACGGTCAACGCCTCGCTCGCCGACGAGCCGGAACAGGTCAACACCGACCCGTACGGCGACGGCTGGCTGCTCACGATCCAGCTCTCCGGCAGCACGGAAGCGCTGCTCACCGCCGCGGAGTACGAGGAGTACCTGCGCGAGGAGACGTCCGACTGAGACAACGGTGGCCGACCCGGACGGCGATGCGGCCACCGGCCCCGGGCCCGGCCCCGACCCCGGCCCCGGCTCCAGCCCTGGCCGCCGCCGGCCGCTGCTGCGGACCCGCCGGCCGTTGCCGCGGACCCACCGCCCCCTCCTACAGCCAGCCGTTGCGCCGCGCCGCGCGGACCGCCTCCATGCGGTTGCGCGTGCCGGTCTTGCCGATCGCCGCCGAGAGGTAGTTGCGCACGGTCGCCTGCGAGAGGTGCAGCTTGCCCGCGATGTCGGCCACCGTCGCGCCGTCCACAGCCGCGGTCAGCACCTCCCGCTCGCGCGGCGTCAGCGGATTCGGTCCGGCGCTCAGCGCGGCGGCCGCCAGCCCCGGGTCGATCACCCGCTCCCCGGCCAGCACCCGCCGGATCGCCGCGGCCAGCTCCTCCACCGGCCCGTCCTTGACCAGGAAGCCGCACGCCCCGGCCTCCATCGCGCGGCGCAGATACCCCGGCCGCCCGAACGTCGTCACGATCAGCACCTTGCAGTCCGGCAGCGCCTCGCGCAGATCCGCCGCGGCGTCCAGGCCGCTGCGCCCGGGCAGCTCGATGTCCAGCAGCGCGATGTCCGGGGAGGTCTCCAGCGCCGCGCCGACGATCTCGTCGCCGGCCGGCACCTGCGCCACCACCTCCATGTCCGGTTCCAGGTTCAGCAGCAGCGCCAGCGCGCCGCGCATCATCCCCTGGTCCTCGGCCAGCAGGACCCTGATCACCTGGGCATCTCCTCCACGATCACCTGGGCATCTCCTCGACGTCCGCAGTTGCCCCGGCGCCCCCGAAAGCCGCACCCGCGCCCTCGAAGCCGTCCGCGTCCTCGGGCAGCTCGGCCACCAGCCGGAAGCCGCGCCGCCCGTCGGCCCCCGCGTCCAGCGTGCCGCCGGCCGCGGCCAGCCGCTCGGCGAGGCCGGTCAGGCCCGTACCGCCGCCCTCGGCGGGCGATCGGGAGCTTACGGGACCGTGGCCGTCGTCGGTGATCGTCAGCCGGGCCCGGTCGCCGTCGACCCGCACCTCGATCTCGCAGCGGGTGGCGCCGCTGTGCCGTACGGCGTTGGTGACGCCCTCCCGCACGACCCAGCCCAGCAGCGCGCCCGCCTGCGGGGACAGCGGCGGCCCCGCCTGCCGGACGACCGGCTCGATGCCGCCCGCCTCCAGCGCCGAGCGGGCCCGGTCCAGCTCGGTGGCCAGGCTGCCCTGGCGGTAGCCGGTGACCGCCTCGCGGATCTCGGTGAGCGCCTGCCGGCCCACCGCCTCGATGTCCGCGGCCTGGGCCAGCGCCGCGTCCACGTCCCGCGGCGCCAGCCGGCGCACCGCCTCCGCCTTCACCACGACCACCGACAGGGTGTGCCCCAGCAGGTCGTGCAGGTCGCGCGAGAACCGCAGCCGCTCCTTCTCGACGGCGGTGCGCGCCAGTTCGCCCTGCGTGGCGTGCAGCTGCCGGTTGGCGTCGAAGAGCCCGAGGACGGCCGCGGTGACCATGCCGGAGATGAACGTGCCGTAGCCGATGATCGAGGCGTCCCACGGGTCGCCACTGCCGTGCCCGGCGAGCGTGCCGGCCGAGAAACTGGCGACGAAGAGCGCGACGAACAACGGCCGGCCGCGCAGCAGCGTGCCTGCGGCCAGCGACAGCAGCGGGAAGAACAGCATCCAGGCGCCGCCGTACCCGATGCCCAGCGCGTACGTCACCGCGGCCAGGGCGGCCAGCAGCCAGTACGGCACCGGAGTGGCGCGCGCCCGGTCGTTGAAGGAAGTGCGCACCACGGCGACGTAGAGCGAGTTGAAGGCGAGCAGGCCGGCGCCGGCCAGCCAGGGGTTGCCGGTCCTGCCCTGGAGGGTGTTGGACAGCGCGCCCACGCCCATGATCAGCCAGGGCATGAACGTGACCGGGCCGGGGCCCTTACGGAAGGGCAGCCGGGCGTCCGGCTCCGTCCCCCAGGTCGTCCAGGAAGCCTCGCGGCAGCGCTTCTTCTTGCTCTTCACGGCCCTGCCGTCCTGCTCCGCCATCTCGTCCTCGAACTCCGGGCCGGGCATCGCCCCGCTCGGGATGCCGCCTCGTCCCACCTCAGGCCGTCCGCGCCGCACGCCGGTACGCGTACACCGCATAAGCGCCGAAGACGGCCAGCCACGCCACCAGGACAAGCACCGTACTCGCCGACGGGCCGTGCCCGGACGTGACGCTCCAGCCGAGGTCCGCGAAGCGGTTCGAGGGGGTCCAGCGGGATATTTCCTGAAGCCAGCCGGGGAACGCCGCGGCCGGGAACCACAGCCCGCCGATGATCGCCAGCACCATCATGCAGCCGGCGTTCACCAGCCCCGCGGCCTGCGCCGTGAGGTGGTAGCCGTTGCCCAGGCCCAGCAGCGTGAACGGGGCGGTACCCAGCCACAGCAGTATGACGAGCCCGGCCCACTGCCCGGCCGACAGCCGCACGCCGTTGACCAGCGCGCCCAGCACCAGCACCACGACGATCGCGGGCAGCACGGTCACCGTGCTGCTCAGGCCGCGGCCCACCACCACCCGGGCCGGGGACAGCGGCGTGATCCGCAGCTGCCGCAGCCAGCCGAGCTTCTTGTCCTCGGCCACGCCGTTGCCGGTGCCCAGGGCCGCGCCCAGCGCGCCGTACGACGCCATGCCGACCATCGCGCTGACCTTCCAGGCGTCGGCGCCCTTGCCCGAGCCCCCGGCGATGTTTGTGAGGAGGAGGTACATCAGCACCGGCATCCCGATGCCGAAGATCACGAACCCCTTGTCGCGCAGCGTCCTGCGGACTTCCAGACGGATGTAGTCGAGCATCACCGGGCTCCTTCGCCGACCGCCGCGGCGCCTTCCAGGGCACCGGTACCGCTGACCGCCGGGCCGCCGTCCCCGGCGCCCGTGCGGGATGAAGTGAGGGAGAGGAACGCGTCCTCAAGACTGGCCGGGGCGACCTGAAGGTCCCGTACGAGACCCAGCCGGGCCAGCGCGAGCACCGTCGCGTCGGAGTCGCCGGACCGCAGCAGCGCCCGGTCGCCCCGTATCTCCAGGGACGTGACGCCCGGCAGCTCGGTCAGGCCGTCGGTGGGCCCGCCTGCCAGGTCGAAGGAGACCAGCGCGCCGCCGACGGTGCGCTTGATGGCCTCGCCGGTGCCGTCGGCCACCACCCGGCCGCGGTCGATCACCACGATCCGGTCGGCGTTTTCATCGGCCTCGGTCAGGTAATGGGTGGAGAACACCACGGTGTTGCCGCGCCGTGCGTATGCCCGCATGGCCCGCCAGAAGTCGTGGCGGCCCTCGACGTCCAGCGCCGCGGTCGGCTCGTCCAGCACGACCAGCTCCGGATCGCCCGCCAGCGCCAACGCGAAGCGCACGCGCTGCGCCTGGCCCCCGGAGAGCTTGTCCACCCGCTGCCCGGCGAGCTCCTCCAGGCCGGCCAGCGCCAGCGCCTCGGACACCGCCATCGGCTTCGGATACGTGGCCGCCACGAAGGCGACCAGCTCCCGCACCGTCACCCGCGGTATCGGCCGGCCGTCCTGCAGCATCGCGCCGATCCGCCCCTCGCGCACCGCCCGCTCCGGCGTGCCGCCGAACAGCCGCACCTCGCCGGACGTGGGCGGCAGCAGCCCGAGCAGCATGCTGATGGTGGTCGACTTGCCGGCGCCGTTCCGCCCGAGCAGCGCGACGGTCTCGCCGCGGTGGACCGTGAGGTCCAGCCCGTCCACGGCCCGCAGCTCGCCGTACGTCTTCACCACACTCGAGAACGCCACCGCGGTGGCGTCCCGCGCGCTCCCCGTTTTCCGCACCCCCGCTGCCCCCGCTGTCCCCGTTTTCCCCGTTGTCGTCGTCATGCCCATGAATCTACGGAGACCGGGCCGACCTCGGTAGAAGGGAATGTCTTCGACCGGATGGGACAAATGTCATGGGTGGGGCGAGCGGGCTTGCGCCGCCGCGGAACTGACGGCCCGTCAGGGGTCTTCCGGGTCGGCACGGGATGGGCTATACATGCCCCATCGGTAGAACGCGTTCTAGTGCGCAGCGACGACCGTGCCGACCGTGCCCGCCGTGCCGGCCGCGCCGCGCACCGCCGCGTCGCCGATCGCTGACGACCCCGGCCGGCCGACGGTGCGGACGGCCGGCCGGGGTCTTATCGCCTCTCGACCCGCCACCCGCACCGTACGGCGAAGGAGCCCCGCCCCATGCCCATCGACGCCGCCAAGGCCATCGCCGCCGAGCCGCGTACCTCCGACATCGCCTGGGACCACAAGGACGTCCAGCTCTACCACCTCGGCATCGGCGCGGGCGCGGCCACCGAGGAGCGCCCCGGCGCCGCCACCGACCCCGACGAGCTGCGGTACACCCTGGAGAGCCGGCTGCACGTGCTGCCCAGCTTCGCCACCGTCGCGGGCGCCGGCATGGCCGTGGTCGGCGGGCTCTCGTCCCCAGGCATCGACGTGGACCTCGCGGCCGTCCTGCACGGCGCCCAGAAGATCACCCTGCACCGGCCGATCCCGCTGCAGGGCACCGCCCGCCAGACCGCGACCATCCCCGCCGTTTACGACAAAGGCAAGGCCGCGGTCATCGTGCTGCGTTCGGAGACCGCGGACGCGGACGGGCCGCTGTGGACCAGCGACACCCAGATCTTCGTACGGGGCGAGGGCGGCTGGGGCGGCGAGCGCGGCCCCGCCAACCGCCTGGACCTGCCCGAACGGGCGCCGGACCGCACGGTGACCCGGCTGATCCGGGCCGATCAGGCGCTGCTGTACCGGCTCTCCGGCGACTGGAACCCGCTGCACGCCGACCCGGAGTTCGCCGAGCTCGCGGGCTTCGACAAGCCGATCCTGCACGGGCTCTGCTCGTATGGCGTGACGCTCAAGGCGGTCGTCGACACGCTGCTGGGCGGCGACGTGGCGCGCGTCCGGTCGTACGCGACGCGGTTCGCCGGGGTGGTCTTCCCCGGGGAGGCGCTGCGGATCCGGATGTGGGAGACGGCCAAGGACCGTATTCAGATCGTGGTGACGGCCGCCGACCGGGAGGACGCCCCGGTGCTGGCGGACACGGTGGTGGAGCACGACTAGGCACAACTAGGCACAGCCAGGGAGGAGCCGCAGATGCGCGCAGCCGTACAGCACGAGACAGGGCAGGACAAGCTCGACGTCCTCGACGACGTGGAGGCCGTGGGGTTCGGGCCGGGAAAGGTGCGGATACGGATCAGGGCCACCGGACTGTGCCACTCCGACCTCTCCGCGATGAGCGGCGTGCTGCCGCAGCCCGCGCCGTTCGTCCCCGGACACGAAGGCGCGGGCGAGATCCTCGACGTCGGGGACGGCGTCACGGGGCTGAGTCCGGGCGACCGGGTACTGATGTGCTGGCTGCCCGCCTGCGGCAGCTGTCCGTCCTGCCGCCGCGGCCAGACGCACCTGTGCCTGGCCGGCTTCATGAGCGCCGGCACCCCCAACTTCCAGCGCCCCGGTGGGGACGTCTTCGGGTTCGCCGGCACCGGCACCTTCGCCGAGGAGGTCGTGGTCGCGGCCCACTGCGCGGTGCCGATCCCGGACGATGTGCCGTACGACATCGCCGCGCTCATCGGATGCGGCGTGACCACCGGGCTCGGCGCGGCCCTGAACACCGCCAAGGTCGAGGCCGGATCGTCGGTCGCCGTCATCGGGTGCGGCGGCGTGGGCATCTCCACGATCCAGGGGGCGCGGGCGAGCGGCGCCGCGCAGATCGTCGCCGTGGACCCGGTGGAGTCGCGGCGCGAGGCCGCGCTGCGCTTCGGGGCGACGGAGGCGGTCGCCCCCGAGGAGCTGGCCGACGCCAAGCAGCGGATCACCGCGGGCGAGGGCTTCGACTACGTCTTCGAGGTCGTCGGGAAGTCCGCCACCGCCCGCACCGCCTATGAGACGACGCGGCGCGGCGGCACGCTGTGCATCGTCGGCGCGGGCGCGATGGACGACTTCTTCCAGGTCAACATGTTCGAGCTGTTCTTCGATGAGAAGAGGATCCTGCCCTCGCTGTACGGGGGCGGGGACGTGGTCCGTTCGTACGAGCGCGCCATCGCCCTGTGGCGGGCGGGCCGTATCGACCTCGCGGGCCTGATCACCCACCGGGTGCAGCTCGCCGAGATCAACGACGCGCTCGATCAGATGCGTACGGGCGCCGCCCTGCGTACCTGCATCGAGCTGTGACCGGGATGGAGGGCGGAGAGCGGATGACGCTGCGGGGCAGGACGGCCATCGTCACCGGCGCCGGCCGCGGCCTGGGCCGGGCCGAGGCGCTCGAACTCGCCCACCTCGGCGCGAACGTGATCGTCAACGACTACGGGCAGCCGGGGCGCGACGGTTCGGGTGCCGCGTCCGCGGCGCCCGCCGAGGCCGTGGCCGCCGAGATCCGGGCCACGGGCGGGCAGGCCACGGCGCACCTCGGGGACGTCGCCGACTTCGAGACGGCGCGCGACCTGGTGGAGCTGGCCGTGGACACCTACGGAGCGCTGGACATCCTGGTCAACAACGCGGGCATCCTGCGGGACCGGATGGTCTTCTCGATGACCGAGGACGAGTGGGACTCGGTGCTCCGCGTCCACCTCAAGGGGCACTTCAACACGACGCGCTTCGCCGCGGCGCACTGGCGGGAGCGGTCCAAGGCGGCCGGCGCCCCGGTGTACGGCCGGCTCGTCAACACCTCCTCAGAGGCGTTCCTCGCCGGTTCCGCCGGCCAGCCCAACTACGCGGCGGCCAAGGGCGGGATCGTGGGCCTGACGACCTCCACGGCGGCGGCGCTGGCCAAGTACGGCGTGACCGCCAACGCGATCTGCCCGCGGGCCCGCACCCGGATGACCGAGGACGTCTTCGCGGGCATTTCCCCAGGCCAAGGCAGCGGAGAGCCGGGGGAGGGAGCGTCGGACCCGCTGGCGCCCGAGCATGTCTCGCCGCTGGTCGGGTATCTCGCCGGGCCCGCGGCGGGCCGGATCAACGGGCAGGTCTTCGTCGTGCACGGCGGCATGGCCGCGCTCCTCGAAAGGCCGAGGGTGGCCGCACAATTCGACACCGCCAAAGACGTCTTCACCTATGAGGAGCTGGACGCGGCGCTGACCCCGTACTTCGCCGACCGCGCCCCGGAGGAGAACTTCGCGGCGACGGAGGTGCTGGGCCTGAAGAAGGGCTGAGGTGCTGGGCCTGAAGAAGGGCTGACACACGACGGCCGTGGCCGCCACCAGATTAGTAAAAAATTGGGGGCACCGCCCAAAAG
>NZ_JBEPFC010000194.1:0-12466 GCF_040301705.1 Streptomyces sp. NPDC000151
CCTCGGGCAGCCGGCCCGGTCGCCTCGGGCAGCCAGCCCGGTCGCCTCGGGCAGCCAGCCCGGTCGCCTCGGGCAGCCAGCCCGGTCGCCTCGGGCAGCCGGCCCGATCGCCTCAGGCAGTCGGCTAGTGCGCGTGGAAGCGGGACGGGGCCTCGGTCGGGTTGCCGCCGGCGGGGAGCTTCTCGGTCGGGCAGGTGTTCAGTACCTTGCCCATCGCCGCCTTCTCCGCGCGCGTCACCCACAGGCCGTACTTCTTCTTCACCGCGACCTGCCGGGCAACGTAGTCGCAGCGGTAGCCCTTGTTGGCCGGCAGCCAGGTGGCCGCGTCGCCGTCGCTCTTCTGGCGATTGGCGGAGGCGCCGACCGTGATGAGGTTCAGCGGGTCGTTGGCCAGCGCGATCCGCTTGCCGGCCGGCCACTGCTGGGCGCCCTTCTGCCAGGCGTCCGACAGGGCCACGACGTGGTCGACGTCCACGAGGCTGCTGCCACGCCGGAAGATCACCCGCTGCCCGGTGTAGGGGTCCTTCGCCAGTTCGCCCGAGGACACCTTGCAGTGTCCGTCCTGGTAGTGCACCTGCGTCAGGTCGCGCTTGAGGATGTCCTCGCGGGTCGGGCAGCCGTTGCTGTCGGTGTCGGCCCAGGCGGTGCCGAAGCGGTCCCGCTCGTACCCGGTCTTCGGGGCCCGGCCCTTGACCGTGAGCGAGCCGACCGCCGCCAGCGCACTGCCCGGTTCGCCCGTCGCCGCGGGAACGTCCGGGCTCCGCTTGCCGTCTCCTTGAGTGCTGCCACCGGACGGGTTGCAGCCGGCCAGGGCGAGGGTCGCGGCCAGGGCCGTCGCGGAGAGCGCGGCACGGCGTACGGGAAGCGCGGACCGTATCAAGGGAGACATCCAATCTTCGGTTGCATCAAGGCGATCTTCGGCTGCGGCACGGTGGCCGGGACGGGTGCCCGCCCCTTGGTGACCGTACGTCTCGTCGGCCACCTTGTATGACGGGCCGTCCGATTCGATGGTTTCGAGTACCTTTTCGGAAGTTGTGACGGCAGAGAGCAGGCGCAGGAGCAGGAAGAGAACAGGAGCAGGAGTAGGAGCAAGAGCGAGAGCAGGGCAGAGCAGAGCAGCACGGGACCGGACTAGCGAGGAAGAGTAAGGATCCGCATGGACACGGCCGCAGCAACCGCGACGGGCGAGGCCGGCGCACGGACCCCGGCCGCGGCCGACGGCCGTACCGGACGCGTGCCGGGCCGACTCGGTGTGCCGGGCCGACTCGGTGTCCGGGTCGCCGCGTTGCGCGCCCCGCGCCTGGATCCGTACTGGACGGCCGCCGTCCTCTTCGCCCTGTTCGCCACGCTGTCCGTGCAGCGGTACCGCACCATGGGCACGATCTCCTGGGACCTCGGGATATTCGAGCAGGTCGTACGGTCCTACGCGCATCTCCGGGCGCCCGTCGCCGACCTCAAGGGCCCCGGCGCGAACATCCTCGGCGACCACTTCAGCCCGGTACTCGCCCTGCTCGCCCCGCTCTACCGGCTGCTGCCCTCCCCCGTGACCCTGCTCGTCGTGCAGGCCGCGCTCTTCGCGCTGTCCGCCGTGCCCGTCACCCGGTGCTCGGCCCGGCTGCTCGGCCGCCGCGCCGGGCTCGCCGTCGGCGTGGCGTACGGGCTGTCCTGGGGACTGCAGCGCGCGGTCGACTTCGACTTCCACGAGATCGCGTTCGCGCTGCCGATGATCGCCTTCTCGCTGGAGGCGGTGATCGGCAGGCGCTGGACCGCCGCGGTGTGCTGGGCGGCCCCGCTGGTCCTGGTCAAGGAGGACCTGGGGGTGACCGCTGCGGCCGTCGGCGTGATCGTACTGATCCGGGCCCGGCGGGCGGTGCCCGCTGCCGTGGCGCTGGTCCTCCTCGGCCTCGCCGCCACCGCGCTCACCCTCGGCGTGATCATCCCCGCCTTCAACGGCACCGGCTCGTACGACTACTGGACCAAGCTCAGCGGCGACGGCGGCCCGGCACCGCTCATCCCCGTGGGCACGGCCGTCCGTACGCTGCTGTGGATCCTGTTGCCCACCACCGGCCTGCTGGCCCTGCGCTCACCGCTGCTGCTCGCCGCGGTGCCGACCATCGGCTGGCGCTTCGTCTCGCACGACGACCACTACTGGGGCACCGACTGGCACTACAGCGCCGTCCTGATGCCGGTGGTCTTCCTCGCCCTGGCCGACGTGCTGCCCCGCTTCCGTGTGAGCGCCCGCCCCTGGCTGCGCAGTTACGCCGCGCACCTCCCGGCCGCCGCGCTGGCCGCGGCCCTCGCGCTGACCACGACGCTGCCGCTCGCCCGGCTCACCGAAGCGGACACCTACCGCGCGGATCCCTCCGTCGCGCAGGCCGAGGCTTTGCTCGGCCGCATCCCCGACGGCGCCACCGTCGAGGCCGACGTCCGGCCGCTCAGCCGCCTCACCGGCCGTACGACGGTGTACTGGATAGGCGACACCCGCGGCATCGCCCCCGACTACGTCGCCGTCCAGCTCCGCGACGGCCGGACCACCCCGCAGGCCCTCGCGGACGCCGGCCACCGCCATCCCGGCGCGGTGTACGTACCGGACGGCGAGGCCGGCGGCCTCACGCTCCTCAAACGCGCCACGAAAGCCACCACGGACAGCACCACGAAGAACTGAGACGAAGGGCTGAGCGGCGGCGAAGCCCGAAGCGCCGCCGCCGCGGCCCGGCTACGGTCCCGGAACCGACGTCAGGGTCCCGGAACCGACGTCACGAGCCCAGCACCGACGTCAGGAACTCCCCTACCCAGGCCAGCAGTTCGCGGCCGACCAGGGGCTTGCCGCCGATCTTGCCCGTGGCCGGGCGGGGGACCAGGACCTGGTGGGTGGCCGGCTTGATGACCGTACGCGGGTACAGCCGCTTCAGCCGCAGCTCCTGGGACTCGCGCAGCTCCACGGGGCCGAAGCGGATGTTGGAGCCCTGCAGCGTGATGTCGGTGACGCCGCAGGCGCGGGCGAGCATCCGCAGGCCCGCGACCAGCAGGAGGTTCTCCACCGGCTCGGGGAGCTTGCCGTAGCGGTCGGTCAGTTCCTCGCGTACCGAGGCGATGTCCTCCTCGGTGTTGGCGGAGGCGATCGCGCGGTACGCCTGCAGGCGCAGCCGCTCGCCGGGGGCGTAGTCGTGCGGGACGTGCGCGTCCACCGGCAGCTCGATCTTGACCTCCAGCGGCGGCTCCTCCTCCACGCCGCCGTCCAGCGCGGCGCGGTAGTCCGCCACGGCCTCGCCGACCATACGGATGTACAGGTCGAAGCCGACGCCCGCGATGTGGCCCGACTGCTCGCCGCCGAGGAGGTTGCCCGCGCCGCGGATCTCCAGGTCCTTCATCGCGACGTACATGCCGGCGCCCATCTCCGTGTGCTGGGCGATGGTGGCCAGGCGCTCGTGCGCGGTCTCGGTCAGGGGCTTCTCGGGCGGGTAGAGGAAGTAGGCGTAGCCGCGCTCGCGGCTGCGGCCGACCCGGCCGCGCAGCTGGTGGAGCTGGGAGAGGCCGAAATTGTCCCCTCGTTCAACGATCAGGGTGTTGGCGTTGGAGATGTCGATGCCGGACTCGACGATGGTCGTGGCGACCAGTACGTCGGACTTCTTCTCCCAGAAGTCGACCACGACCTGTTCGAGCGCGGACTCGGACATCTGGCCGTGGGCGGTGGTGATGCGCGCCTCGGGGACGATCTCGCGCAGGCGGGCCGCGGCCCGGTCGATGGACTCCACACGGTTGTGGATGTAGAAGACCTGGCCCTCGCGGAGCAGTTCGCGACGGATGGCGGCGCCGATCTGCTTCTCCTCGTACGGCCCGACGAAGGTGAGGACCGGGTGCCGCTCCTCGGGCGGGGTGGTGATCGTCGACATCTCGCGGATACCCGTGACCGCCATCTCCAGCGTCCTGGGGATGGGCGTGGCCGACATCGTCAGCACGTCCACATTCGCGCGGAGCTTCTTCAGCTGCTCCTTGTGCTCGACACCGAAGCGCTGCTCCTCGTCGACGATGACCAGGCCCAGGTCCTTGAACTTCGTCTCGGAGGAGAACAGCCGGTGGGTGCCGATGACGATGTCGACCGAGCCGTCCTTGAGGCCTTCCAGGGTGGCTTTGGACTCGGTCTCCGTCTGGAAGCGGGAGAGGGCGCGGACGTTCACGGGGAACTGGCCGTAGCGCTCGGTGAAGGTGCCGAAGTGCTGCTGGACGAGCAGCGTGGTCGGCACCAGTACGGCGACCTGCTTGCCGTCCTGGACGGCCTTGAAGGCGGCGCGCACCGCGATCTCGGTCTTGCCGTAGCCGACGTCGCCGCAGATCAGCCGGTCCATCGGGACCGACTTCTCCATGTCCTCCTTGACCTCGGCGATGGTGGTGAGCTGGTCGGGCGTCTCCGCGTACGGGAACGCGTCCTCCAGCTCGCGCTGCCAGGGGGTGTCCGGGCCGAACGTGTGGCCGGGCGCCGCCATCCGGGCGGAGTACAGCTTGATCAGGTCGGCGGCGATCTCCTTGACGGCCTTCTTCGCGCGCGCCTTGGTCTTGGTCCAGTCGGCCCCGCCGAGGCGGTGCAGCGTCGGGGCCTCGCCGCCGACGTACTTGGTGACCTGCTCCAGCTGGTCGGTGGGGATGTAGAGGCGGTCGCCGGGCTGGCCGCGCTTGGCGGGCGCGTACTCGACGAGGAGGTACTCGCGGGTGGCGCCCTGGACCGTACGCTGCACCATTTCGATGTACCGGCCCACGCCGTGCTGTTCGTGCACGATGTAGTCGCCCGCTTCGAGGGTCAGCGGGTCGATGGTCTTGCGGCGGCGGGCCGGCATCCGCGTGGCGTCCTTGCCGGCCGCCTTCTGGCCCGAGAGGTCGGTCTCGGTGAGCACCGCGAGCTTGAGCCCCGGGTCGACGAAGCCGTTGTCGATCGAGCCGCAGGAGACGTGCACGAGGGACGGCGAGATCTCCGCTAGCTCCGAGTCCAGCCGCGCGGCGATGCCCTCGGCGCCGAGCACCTCGACCGTGCGGGCCGCGGGGCCGTGGCCCTCGGTGAGGTAGACCGTGCGCCAGCCGTCGGCCAGCCACTGCTTGGTGTCGGCGAGCGCCCGCTGGGTGTCACCTCTGTACGACTCGGGGGCGTGCATGCCGAGCTTGAGGGTGTCCCCGTCCGCCTCGCCCGCCTCGTCGGCGGCGAACTGCGAGACCGACCACCACATCATGCCCAGCTCACGGGCGCGGTCCCGGACGTCCGCGATGCCCCACAGGGAGGCCGCGCCGACATCGATGGGGGCCGCGCCGCCGCCGGCCGTGGCCGCCCAGCTCGCCTGCAGGAACTCCTGGCTGGTGGCGACCAGGTCGGCGGCGCGCGTCCGCACCCGCTCCGGGTCGCAGACCACCGTCATGGAGCCCGCCGGCAGCACGTCCAGCAGCAGCTCCATCTCGTCCACGAGGACCGGCGCGAGGGACTCCATGCCCTCTACCGCGATGCCCTCGGCGATCTTGCCGAGCAGCTCGCCGAGCTCCGGGTGCTCTTCGGCGAGCGCTGCGGCCCGCTCCCGTACGGAGGCGGTGAGCAGCAGCTCGCGGCAGGGCGGCGCCCACAGGCCGTGCGCGGCGACCTCCAGGGACCGCTGGTCGGCGACCTTGAAGTACCGGATCTCCTCGACGTCGTCGCCCCAGAACTCGATCCGCAGCGGGTGTTCCTCGGTGGGCGGGAAGACGTCCAGGATGCCGCCGCGGACCGCGAACTCGCCGCGCTTCTCGACCAGTTCCACGCGGCTGTACGCGGCGGCCGCCAGGCCGTCCACGATCTCGCCGAGGTCGGCGCTCTCGCCCGTGCGCAGCGCGACGGGCTCCAGGTCGCCCAGCCCCTTGACCTGCGGCTGCAGCACGGAGCGCACGGGCGCGACCACGACCGAGACCGGGCCGGTCGCCGGGTCGTCCTTGCGGGGGTGGGCGAGCCTGCGCAGCACGGCGAGGCGGCGGCCGACGGTGTCCGAACGGGGCGAGAGGCGCTCGTGCGGCAGGGTCTCCCAGGAGGGGTACTCCACGACGCTGTCCTCGGGGAGCAGCGAGCGCAGCGCGGCGGCCAGGTCCTCGGCCTCCCGGCCGGTCGCGGTGACCGCGAGCACCGGGCGCTGGGCGTCCCGGGCCAGCCCGGCGACGGCGAAGGGGCGGGCGGCCGGCGGGCCGACCAGGTCCACGTGGCGGCGGTGCCCGTCGGTGGCGGCCTCGACCGCTTCGGCCAGCGCCGGGTCCCGTACGACGGCGTCGAGCAGTCCTGTCAGGCTCATGAAAAGGCTTCCGTCCCAGGGAGTCGGACAACGCGGTGCCGCCCTGCGGCGGCTCGACGGCCGGCACCGCGGGCGGGCCAGGATCTCCCAGCGTACGCCCGGCCGCGGTGCGGATGAGGCCATCGGGGCGGTTCGCGAGCGCGGTACCGGCGCACCGCCGCTGTGGCTGGTCGCGCGGTTCCCCGCGCCCCTGAGGGCGCCCTCAGGGGCGCGGGGAACTGCGCGCTCGGCCACGACGGCGCGGCACCGTCTCGACGGGCGAGAAGCCCCGTACCGCATCCCGACCGCGCGTGGAATGGTGTCCCGTACACGGATCGGCGGAGGGGGCACGGTGAGCGGTACCGGCGGACGGACGGAACCGGAGCGGACGACAGGCGCCGCGCCAGAGGCGCCGGAGGCACCGCAGACACCGGAGGCACCGCAGACACAGGAGGCGGCGCGCACTGCGGAGGCGCCGGACGTACGCCTCGGGCCCGCGCCCAACAGAGCCGCACCCCCGTCCTCGGCGCCCACGTCCTCCACCTCCCCGGCCACCCGCCGCGGTCCCGTCGTCGCGGCCCTCATGCTCGGCATGGCGCTGGCCGCCCTGGACTCCACGATCATCGCCACCGCCGTCCCGCAGATCGTCGGCGACCTCGGCGGCTTCTCGGTCTTCTCCTGGCTCTTCTCCGGCTATCTCCTGGCCGTCACCGTCACCCTGCCCGTCTACGGCAAGCTCTCCGACACCTTCGGCCGCAAGCCCGTACTCGTCGCCGGCATCGTGATCTTCCTCGTCGGCTCGCTGCTGTGCGCGGGCGCCTGGAACATGGCCTCGCTGATCGCCTTCCGCGTCCTGCAGGGCCTCGGCGGCGGCGCCCTCCAGGGCACCGTGCAGACCATCGCCGCCGACCTGTACCCCATGAAGGAACGGCCGCGCATACAGGCGAAGCTCTCCACCGTCTGGGCCACCTCCTCCGTGGCCGGGCCCGCGCTCGGCGGCCTGCTCGCGGCGTACGCGGACTGGCGCTGGATCTTCCTCGTCAACCTGCCGGTCGGCGCGATCGCCCTCTGGCTCGTCCTGCGCCACTTCTTCGAAGACAAGAGGGGCTTCGAGGGCCCCGCGCACCGCGCCCGCACCACGCGCCCGGTCATCGACTGGCCCGGGGCGCTGGCCGTCTTCGCCTGCGGCGGGCTGCTGCTGACCGCGCTCGTCCAGGGCGGCGTCGCCTGGCCTTGGCTGTCCGCGCCCTCGCTGCTCCTACTGGGCGGCAGTGCCGTGTGCGCGGCCGTCACCGTACTGATCGAACGCCGCGCCGCCGAACCGATCATTCCCGGCTGGGTCTGGCGCCGCCGCACCATCTCCACCGTCAACCTCGCGCTCGGCGCCCTCGGCCTGCTGATGGTCGCCCCGACCGTCTTCCTGCCCACCTACGCCCAGGCCGTCCTGGGCCTCGGCCCCATCGCGGCCGGCTTCGTCCTCTCCGTCATGACGCTGAGCTGGCCGATAGCCGCCGCGCTCAGCAGCCACGTCTACAACCGCGTCGGCATCCGCAACTGCGCGCTGCTCGGCATCGCCGCCGCCACGCTGGTGCTGCTCGCCTTCCCGCGGCTGCCCTACCCCGGCGCGGCCTGGCAGCCGGCGCTGCTCATGCTCGCGCTGGGCGCCACCCTCGGCCTCTTCCAGCTGCCGCTGATCATCGGGGTGCAGTCCTCCGTCGGGTACGCCGAACGCGGCACCGCCACCGCCTCGATCCTCTTCTGCCGCCAGGTCGGCCAGTCCGTCGGAGCCGCGCTCTTCGGCGCCGTCGCCAACGCCACCCTGGCCGGGCGGCTGGCCGACGCGCCCGCGGGCATCCGCGCCGGGCTGCCGGGCGACCTGGATGCCGTCTCCCGCGCGCTGGAACGCGCCGGCACGCTCACCGAGCAGGCCGCCGACTACCTGCGGCGCGCCGTGGACGCCACGGTCGAGCACGTCTACTACGGGGCCGCCGTCGCCGGGCTGCTCGCACTGGCCGCGCTGCTCTTCGCCCCGCGCCGCTTCCCCGTCCACGCGGACGCGCGGGGCGAGGCGGAGGCCGGGCCCGCCGAGAAGGGCTGAGGCGGGCGGTCGGGCGGGGCGGGCGGCTCAGCCCTCCGTGCGCGGCAGCTCGGTCTCGAGCGTGTCCTCCTCGTCGGGGTCCACACCCCGCTTGGCGGGGGCCTCCTCGGGAGCGGGCGCGGACGCGGCTTCGGGGGCGGGCGCGGCTTCGGTGGCGCGGATCCCTTCGTACGCAGCGTCCGCACCGCCTCCGTACGCAGCGTCCGCGGCTCCTTCGTGCGCGGCGCCCGGAGCCTCTTCGTACACAGCGTCCGCAGCGCCTTCATACGCGGCGTCCGAAGCCTCTTCGTACGACGCGTTCCCGTCCTCTTCGTACGGCGTCTCGGTGTGCCCCCGTACGCCTTCCCCGCCGTCCGTCGCCACGTCGTACACGTGCCCGGAGTCGGGGTCCTGCGCGGCCACCGGGCCACCTGAGCCGGCCGGGTCCGGCTCGTGCTCCTGCTCCGCCGCCTCCGGGTCCTTGCCCATGAGGGTGGCCAGGCTGCTGCGTACGTGTGCCATGTGGGAGCGCAGCTCCTCGCGGCGCTCCTCGTGCTCGCGCAGGACGCGTTCCGTGGCGCGTTCGACGCGGGCCGCCTCCGCCTCCGCCTCCGCGATCATTTCGGAGGCGCGGGCCGCGGCCTCCTCATCGATGTGCCGCGCGGACTCCTCCATCTTGGCGTAATGACGCTGCACCTCCACGATGCGCGCCTCGCCGCGCTCCTCCAGCTCCGCGATCCGCTGCTGCATGGCCAGCTCCCGGTCGGCCAGCTCCTGCTCCGCCGCCGTCCACTGCTCGGCCAGGCTCTTCTCCTGGTCCTCCAGGACCTCCGCGGTGCGCCGGCGCATCTCGCGGAGCCCCTCCTCCGCCTCCTGGCGCACCTCCTCGGCGGCTCTGGCGGCCTCCTCGACCGTCGTCCGCGCCTCGGCCTGTGCCGCCTCCTCGGCGCGCACAGCGGCGTCCTCGGCGTCCTGGCAGACCTTGAGCGCGTACGCGTCGGCGGCGTCGCCCTGCTCCCGCCCGTAGTCCGCCGCCTCCTCCCGCAGCCGCTCGGAGTCCGCCGCCGCTTCGGTGCGCAGCCGCTCCGCCTCGGACTCCACCGTGGTGAGGATCAGCCGGGCCTGCTCGCCCAGGGATTCGTACGTCTGGGGCGGCATATGGGCCAGGTACTCGCGCAGCCGCTCCAGCTCGGCGGTCATCTCGTTGGCCAGCACAGTGAGGCGGGCCGCCCGTTCCCAGCAGGAGTCGCGGTCGACGGAGAGCCCTTCGACTCTGCGGTCCACGTCCACCGGACGGTAACCACGCCCTCGTACGACCTCGAATCCGTGAGGCGACACCGATGCACTCATCCCTCAAAGCCCCTCTCCGACAGTGACGTGGTCCGGCGCACATCTTTGTTGATTGTTCCGAAGCGCCCATAACGCGACACTCCGCACCTATCACTGCCCAAGGATGCGTTACTTTTCGGCAGAAGTCGGAATCGGCTCGTCGGCACGCAGGGCACGGAACAGTCGCCGCGCCCGCTGCGCGTCCCACAGGATCACGTCCCCCGCCCCGGCGACCTCCGTCCCCGGACCGGTCACCGGGACCGTCGTGGCCGTCCCCGAACCGTTCGCCACCTGCTTCATCGACAGTCCCATCTGCGTCAGGTCCACCACGCCGGTCCGGTCGTCCACCCGCAGCGCCGCCAGCGCCGCGCCCAGCGCCGGCACCGTCCGGAACGGGTTCAGCAGCGTCCCGGGGCCGAGCATCTTCTCCGACACCGCGCTGATCAGCGCCCGCTGCCGCTCCACCCGCCCCAGGTCGCCCTTCGGGTCGCTGTAACGGGCCCGTACGTACGCCAGCGCGCGCGTGCCGTTCATCTCCGAGCAGCCCGCCGGGAAGTCGGCGCCGGACTTCTCGTCCTTCAGCGGCGCGTCCAGGCACAGCCGCACCCCGCCCAGCGCGTCCACCACCCGGACCAGGCCGAGGAAGTCGACCTCGGCGTAGTGGTCCAGTCGCAGGCCCGTCGCCTGTTCGACGGTGCGCGAGAGCAGCTTCGCGCCGCCCAGCCCGTACGCCGCGTTGATCTTGTTCTTGCCGTGTCCCGGCACCGCGACGTAACTGTCCCGCGGCAGGCTCACCAGATACGGGCCGCTGTCCCCGTAGTGCAGCAGCATCACCGTATCGGTGTTGCGCACCGCGTCATGGCCCACGTGCAGCTCCTGCTGCTGGCGGGGGGTCAGATCGCGCCGACTGTCGGAGCCCACCAGGAGCCAGTTCGTACCCTTGCCCGCGGCCGGCCGGTCCGGATAGCCGCTCAATGCGTCCATCTGGCGCAGCTGCCCGCCCGCCCAGAAGAACAGCGCGACCGCCAGCGCCAGGGCCAGCAGCACCAGCACGGTCACCAGCAGCGCGATCCGGCGCGGCCAGGACCACCCGCGACGGCGCCGCCCGCGCCCCGAGCGGTACAGCGTCGACGAATTCGGCTGCGGCGGCGAGGGCGGGGGCGGGGGCGGTGGGGCCATACCGGCATGATCGTGGCGCCCGACCCGCCTCGCAGGTCGAGCGCCACGTATGACACACCGTCACAGCCGTACGGGCGACACCGCGCTCAGCGCCGCCGCCCCACGGCTACAGGAGGCCGTCCCACATCTGCTCCAGCAGGACCGACCACCAGGTCTCCGGGGAGCCGAGCGCCGCCGGGTCCAGCGAGGCCAGCTGCACCTGGAAGTCGGTGGTCCAGCGGCCCGCCTGCTCCGGGGTCAGCCCGTACCGCAGCCGCCACATCCGGCCCAGCATCGCCATGCAGCGCACGAACTCCGGCAGCCCGGTGTTCACGAACTGCGGCGTCGCCGCCTGCCCACCGGGGCCGGCCTCCAGCGGCACCGCCACGATGTGCGCCGTGCCGTACTGCACGCACAGCTGACGGCCGAAGTCCGAGCCCATGACCAGGTACGAGCCCGCGTCCGGAGCCGGCTGCACGCCCCGCTCCTGCGCCAGCTCCGCCAGCGTCGGCACCGGACGGCCCGGCTGCGCCTGGCCCCAGAAGAACGGGCCGAAATCGACCGGCACGCCGGCCCAGACCAGGGTCTGCCCCACCACGTCGGGCACGCCCTGCCGGGAGACCGCCCGCTGGTCGAAGCGGAAGACCCCCTGCGGCCCGAACGCCTGCTCCAGCTCCTGCCCGATCATCTGCGGCGGGACCGGCGGCGCGAGCTGGATCTGCGACGGGTGCGGCAGCGGCACGCGCACCGGCGCGGGGCGCGCCGGGCCGTCCGCCACCTGATGCAGCTCGCCCTGATGCTCCACCAGATGCCGTACGCCCTGCTGCCGCGAGGCGTGGTCGTGGCCGTACGCGGCGGTGTGGCTGATCCGCACCTGCGGCCAGGTCTCCCGGATCATCCGGGCGCAGTAACCGCCCGGCAGGTCGCAGGACTCCAGCTCGGTGTGGAGCTCCAGCACCTGCTGCGGCGGCACGTTCAGCGCGCGCAGCTCGTGCAGGATCTGCCACTCCGGATGCGGCGTACCGGGCGCCGAGCGCCGGATGACCTGCTGCTCGGAGCCGTCGGGCGCGCGGTAGCGCAGCACGGCCATGTAGCCGGGGCCGACGGTCGGCTGACCGGTCGGCGGCGCCTGCGGATAGCCGTACGCCGGCGGCGGACCGGCCGGGGCACCGGGCTGCCCCACAGGAGCGGCGGGCGGCGGCATACCGGGGCCGGGGGGAGGCGCGATACCGGGACCGGCGGGAGGCTGCGCACCGGGAGCGGCCGGAGGCGGCATACCGGGGCCGGCGGCAGGCTGCGCACCAGGGCCGGCGGGAGGCGGCATACCGGGGCCCGCGGGCGGCGGCGTACCGGGGCCCGCGAGCATCGTCGCCGCGGCGTGCACGCCGCCACCGGGAGCGCCGGGGGCTCCGGGCGGCGGGGTCGCCGGGACACCGGGCGGCGGCGGAGGCGTACCGGGCCCTGTGGCGCCGGGCATACCGGGCGGGGACGGGGGCGGCGGCCCGTCGCCCCCGCTCTTCGCCGCACCGGCGTTGCCGGGCAGCGACGAGCCGTCGGCCAGCATCGTGGCAGCCGCGTGCACGCCACCACCGGGGGCGCCGGGCGCACCGGGGGCAGCCGGCGGGCCGGG
>NZ_JBEPFC010000195.1:0-12442 GCF_040301705.1 Streptomyces sp. NPDC000151
CTTCGCGGCCGGCGGCGCCGTCCTGCTCGCGGGGGGCGGCGGCGCCCTATGGTGGGCCCTGCGCGGCCAGGAAGCGGACGGTGGCCGCCAGCCCTGGGACGCCGAGCCGCTGTCCACGTACGCCCCGGGGGCCGTGCCCGAACCGCTCTGGAGCCGGCCCGGCGTCGCCCACGCCGAGGCGCCCGCACCCCTGCCGGTGCGCGGTGTCGTCGTGATCGCTGCGCCGAGCGGCGTGCTGCGCGCGTACGCCGTGACGGACGGGAAGCACCGCTGGACCTCGCCGTCCGCCGCCACGGCGGCCGGTGCCCTCAAGACCCCCGACGGCACGGTGCTCACCGCCGCCCCCGACGGCACCCTGCTCGCACTCGGCGCGGCGGACGGCAAGCGGCTCTGGTCGGTCCGCGACGCCGACGCCGAGCGCCTGCTGGCCGCCGACGACGCGGCGGTCTACGTCCTCACCGGCAGCGGCCGGATCCGTGCGATCGGCCTGGAGGAGCACACGGTCAGCTGGACAGTGCCCGCACCCGTGGCCGCCGCAGAGGCCGCCGTGGGTGCTGCGCTCGCGGCCGAGCGCCTCGTCCTGCACGGCACCGACGGGCGTGTGGCGGCGCTGGAGACCGGCCGCGGTGGGACCGCGTGGGGACCGCGGAAACAGGGCGGAAAGGCCCTGACACCGGCCGTCGCGGACGGCATGGTGTACCTGGGCGGCAGCAGCCTCACGGCGCTCTCGCTCAAGGACGGCGCGCGAAAGTGGGCGCAGCCGGTGGACGGCGAGGACGGCTGCGGCGCGCCCGTCCCGAGCGGCGGATCCCTGTACGTCGCCCAGGGCGGCGAGCTGTCAGCGCGCCGACCCAAGGACGGCTCGGTGGCATGGACCCTCCCGATGAACCTCTCCGAGGCGTCCGTGGGACCGTCCCTTGCGATCGGCCACAGCGTCTGGCTCGCGGACGGTGAGGAAGGGGAGAACGGCGTCTCGACCGCCGACACCCGCTCCGGTGCCCTGGCCTGGACCTACGCCCCCGGCACCCGAGGCCCCTGGCACCTCGCCACCGCCGACAACCGCGTCTTCCTCCTCCAGGCCGGTACCCTCACCGCCATGCCCGTCTTCTGACGCGGCGGGGCGGAGGACCGGGGGACCGGGGAGGAGAGCCCCCTGACCGGCCGCTCGCTGCGGACGGTCACGAGCAGTCATCACGCCCTGATACCCTTGCCACGCCGACCGAGTAATCGAAGAACCCCTGTGAAGTGGACCAGGGGCGCTCGGCGGGTGAGAATCCTAAGGAGTACCGCGTGTCGCTCGACGCCGCTACGAAGAAGCAGATCATGGCCGAGTTCGCCACCAAGGAGGGTGACACCGGCTCCCCCGAGGTTCAGGTCGCCATGCTCTCGCGTCGCATCTCGGACCTGACCGAGCACCTGAAGACCCACAAGCACGACCACCACTCCCGCCGTGGTCTGCTGCTGCTGGTCGGCCAGCGCCGCCGCCTGCTGCAGTACCTGGCGAAGAAGGACATCACGCGCTTCCGTGCGCTGGTCGAGCGCCTCGGCATCCGCCGCGGCGCGGCGGGCGCCAAGTAAGACGTCGTGAGGGGAGCGGTTCCCGGGGCCGGGAGCCGCTCCCTTTGCCGTACGCGCGGGCGGTTCGCCGTGTACGGCGTACGCGCGGACACCCCGCGCGCCACACACCGGACGCTTCACCACCCCCTGGTGGACGGAAGCTTTGTAGTCTGGTCCCACAACGCCATACCGACGGCGCAGCAACGGCAGCGCCGTGGCCGCGCGCCGAGCTCACAGCCGGCGCGCTGTGCAGACAACGCAATAACGCGACAACGCAATACGCGACGACGCAAAAAGCGATAACGCAATACGCGATAACGCCATAGCGAAAGCGGTGGGGCGCCCCTCAGCCGCCGGTCCTCGGTAGTGGCCTCCGGTGACGCGCACGGCCTCCGGGCCCACGCACCGGGTGCTTCGATCGAAGACCGGCCCGCACCGGCGCTCCACCGAAGACGGTCCCCTGCCACACGGGCAGCGGACGCAGACGAGGAGATATTCCTGGTGGAGAACGAGACCCACTACGCCGAGGCCGTCATCGACAACGGCTCCTTCGGCACCCGTACCATCCGCTTCGAGACGGGCCGCCTGGCCAAGCAGGCCGCCGGCTCCGCCGTGGCGTACCTGGACGACGACACCATGGTGCTGTCGGCCACCAGCGCGTCGAAGACGCCCAAGGACCAGCTCGACTTCTTCCCCCTGACGGTGGACGTCGAAGAGCGCATGTACGCGGCCGGCAAGATCCCCGGCTCCTTCTTCCGCCGTGAGGGCCGGCCCTCCGAGGACGCGATCCTCACCTGCCGCCTGATCGACCGGCCGCTGCGCCCCTCCTTCAAGAAGGGCCTGCGCAACGAGATCCAGATCGTCGAGACGATCATGGCGCTCAACCCCGACCACCTGTACGACGTGGTCGCGATCAACGCTGCGTCCTGCTCGACGCAGCTGGCGGGCCTGCCCTTCTCCGGCCCGATCGGCGGCACCCGTGTCGCGCTGATCAACGGCCAGTGGGTTGCCTTCCCGACGCACACCGAGCTCGAGGACGCCGTCTTCGACATGGTCGTCGCCGGTCGCGTCCTCCCGGACGGCGACGTCGCGATCATGATGGTCGAGGCCGAGGCCACCGAGAAGACCATCGAGCTCGTCAAGGGCGGCGCCGAGGCGCCGACCGAGGAGGTCGTGGCCGCCGGTCTCGAGGCCGCGAAGCCCTTCATCAAGGTGCTGTGCAAGGCCCAGTCGGACCTGGCCGCCAAGGCCGCCAAGCCGGTCGGCGAGTTCCCGGTCTTCCTCGACTTCCAGGACGACGTCCTGGAGGCGCTGACCGCGGCCGTCAAGGACGAGCTGTCCCAGGCGCTGACCATCGCCGGCAAGCAGGACCGCGAGGCCGAGCTGGACCGCGTCAAGGCGGTGGCCGCCGAGAAGCTGCTCCCGCAGTTCGAGGGCCGCGAGAAGGAGATCTCCGCCGCCTACCGCGCGCTGACCAAGTCCCTCGTGCGTGAGCGCGTCATCAAGGACAAGGTCCGCATCGACGGCCGTGGCGTGACGGACATCCGTACGCTCGCCGCCGAGGTCGAGGCCATCCCGCGCGTGCACGGCTCGGCGCTGTTCGAGCGCGGCGAGACCCAGATCCTGGGTGTCACCACGCTGAACATGCTCCGCATGGAGCAGCAGCTGGACACGCTGTCGCCGGTGACGCGCAAGCGCTACATGCACAACTACAACTTCCCGCCGTACTCGGTCGGCGAGACCGGCCGCGTGGGCTCGCCCAAGCGCCGCGAGATCGGCCACGGTGCGCTCGCCGAGCGCGCCATCGTGCCGGTGCTGCCGACGCGCGAGGAGTTCCCCTACGCGATCCGTCAGGTGTCCGAGGCCCTCGGCTCCAACGGTTCGACCTCGATGGGCTCGGTCTGCGCCTCGACGATGTCGCTGCTGAACGCCGGTGTGCCGCTCAAGGCCCCGGTCGCCGGCATCGCCATGGGCCTGATCTCCCAGGAGATCGACGGCAAGACGCACTACGTCGCCCTCACCGACATCCTCGGTGCGGAGGACGCGTTCGGCGACATGGACTTCAAGGTCGCCGGTACGAAGCAGTTCGTCACCGCCCTGCAGCTGGACACCAAGCTGGACGGTATTCCGGCGTCGGTGCTGGCCGCGGCCCTGAAGCAGGCCCGTGACGCGCGTCTGCACATCCTGGACGTGATGAACGAGGCGATCGACGTTCCGGACGAGATGTCCCCGAACGCGCCGCGGATCATCACCGTCAAGATCCCGGTGGACAAGATCGGTGAGGTCATCGGCCCCAAGGGCAAGATGATCAACCAGATCCAGGAGGACACCGGCGCCGACATCACGATCGAGGACGACGGCACCATCTACATCGGTGCCGCCGACGGCCCGGCCGCCGAGGCCGCCCGTACGACGATCAACGGCATCGCCAACCCGACCATGCCGGAGGTCGGCGAGCGTTACCTGGGCACGGTCGTGAAGACGACCACCTTCGGTGCGTTCGTGTCCCTGCTCCCGGGCAAGGACGGCCTGCTGCACATCTCGCAGATCCGCAAGCTCGCCGGTGGCAAGCGCGTGGAGAACGTCGAGGACGTGCTCGCGGTCGGCGCCAAGGTGCAGGTCGAGATCGCCGAGATCGACCAGCGCGGCAAGCTCTCCCTGATCCCCGTGATCGAGGGCGAGGAAGGCGACGAGGAGAAGAAGGACGACGCCGCCAAGTGACGTCCCGTACTTCCCGGACGACGGCCCGCACCTCTTCGGAGGGGCGGGCCGTCGCCCGTACCCAAACGCTTCTCAAGGGCGAGGGCGGCGCGGGCACCGTCCGCAGGACCGTCCTCCCCGGCGGCCTGCGCGTCGTCACCGAGACCCTGCCGTCCGTACGGTCGGTGACCTTCGGGATCTGGGCGAACGTCGGCTCCCGCGACGAGACACCGGCCCTGAACGGCGCCACCCACTATCTGGAACACCTGCTCTTCAAGGGCACGGAGCAGCGCAGCGCGCTGGACATCTCCGCCGCGATCGACGCGGTCGGCGGCGAGATGAACGCCTTCACCGCGAAGGAGTACACCTGCTACTACGCGCGGGTCCTCGACGCGGACCTGCCGCTGGCCATCGACGTCGTCTGCGACATGCTCACCGGCTCGCTGATCCGCGAGGACGACGTGGACGTGGAGCGGGGCGCGATCCTCGAAGAGATCGCCATGACGGACGACGACCCGGGCGACTGCGTGCACGATCTCTTCGCGCACACCATGCTCGGGGACAGCCCGCTCGGCCGCCCCGTGCTCGGCACCGTCGACACGGTCAACGCCCTGGACGCGAGCCGCATACGGCGCTTCTACAAGAAGCACTACGACCCGACCCGCCTGGTCGTCACCGCGGCCGGCAACGTCGACCACGCCAAGGTCGTCCGCCAGGTCCGCCGCGCCTTCGAGAAGGCCGGTGCGCTGGACCGCACGGACGCGGTGCCGATGGACCCGCGCGGCGGCACGAAGGCGATCCGCGCGGCGGGCCGGGTCGAGGTGCTGGGCCGCAAATCCGAGCAGGCACACGTGATACTCGGCATGCCCGGGATGCCGCGCACGGACGAGCGGCGCTGGGCCATGGGCGTACTGAACACCGCGCTCGGCGGCGGCATGAGCTCGCGCCTCTTCCAGGAGGTGCGGGAGAAGCGCGGGCTGGCCTACAGCGTGTACTCCTACACCTCGGGCTACGCGGACTGCGGGCTCTTCGGCGTGTACGCGGGCTGCCGGCCCAGCCAGGTGCACGACGTGCTGAAGATCTGCCGGGACCAGCTGGACGAGGTCGCCGAGCACGGCCTGTCCGACGAGGAGGTCGAGCGGGCCATCGGGCAGCTGCGCGGTTCCACGGTCCTCGGCCTGGAGGACACCGGCGCGCTGATGAACCGTATCGGCAAGAGCGAGCTGTGCTGGGGCGACCAGATGTCGGTGGACGACATGCTCGCCCGGATGGCGGCCGTGACCCCGGACGACGTCCGCGAGGTCGCGCGCGATGTACTGGGGCGGCGCCCTTCGCTGTCCGTCATCGGACCGATGAAGGACCGGCAGACCGCCCGGCTGCACGAAGCGGTCGCCTGATCGCATCCGGCGGTCCCCGGACCGCGCCACAACCGTGAAGGAAGCAAGGACGATGAGCAAGCTGCGCGTGGCTGTGATCGGCGCCAAGGGCCGGATCGGCTCCGAGGCCGTCAAGGCGGTCGAGGCCGCCGAGGACATGGAGCTGGTGGCGGCGCTGGGCCGCGAGGACAAGCTGGAGACGCTGGTCGAGGCCGGCGCCCAGGTCGCGGTCGAGCTGACCCACCCCGGCGCCGTCATGGGCAACCTCGACTTCTGCGTACGGCACGGCATCCACGGGGTGGTCGGCACCACCGGCTGGACCGAGGAGCGCCTCGCGCAGCTGCGGACCTGGCTGAACGCCGCGCCGCAGGTCGGCGTGCTCATCGCGCCGAACTTCTCCATCGGCGCGGTGCTGACCATGCAGTTCGCGCAGCAGGCGGCCCGCTTCTTCGAGTCGGTGGAGGTCATCGAGCTGCACCACCCGAACAAGGCGGACGCCCCGTCCGGTACGGCAGCGCGCACCGCCGAGCTGATCGCCGCGGCCCGCGAGAAGGCCGGCAGCGCGCCGATGCCGGACGCCACCGCGACGGCACTGGACGGCGCCCGCGGCGCGGACGTGGCGGGCGTGCCCGTGCACTCCGTACGGCTGCGCGGCCTGCTGGCCCACCAGGAGGTACTGCTCGGCGGCGAGGGCGAGACCCTCACCATCCGGCACGACTCCCTGCACCACTCCAGCTTCATGCCGGGCATCCTGCTCGGCGCGCGGCGCGTGGTGGACACTCCCGGCCTGACCATGGGCCTGGAGAACTTCCTCGACCTTGCCTGACGGGCAGTAGGGCAGTACGTACAGTGCGCGCAAAGATCACTTACTTCGTCCTCGCGGCGGTCCTGGTCGTCTACTTCGTCCTGGTCGGCGACCGTGGTGTGCTGCTCATCCAGCAGGGCACCCCGGTCACGGTCGTTTTCGGCGTCGCCGTCCTCGTCCTGCCGCTGATCGGGGTGTGGTTCCTCTGGCACACCACCCAGTTCGCCCGGAAGGCCGGGCTGCTGGCGAAGGAGCTGGAGGCCGAGGGCGGGCTGCCCGTCGACGAGCTGCGGCGGACGCCGAGCGGCCGCATCGACCGGGACGCCGCCGACGAGGTCTTCGAACGGCGGCGGGCCGAGGCCGAGGCGGCGCCGGAGGACTGGCGGGCGTGGTTCCGGCTGGCGATCGCCTACCACGACGCACGGGACACCCCGCGCGCGCGGAAGGCGATGCAGCGGGCGATCGCCTTGCACGACGGGAAGCCGGTACGGGCCGCCTGAGGTGGGCACGTACGGGACCGTACAGCGCTGAACGGGGCGCGGGCCTTTCGGCCTGCGCCCCGTTCGCGTACGTGCGCTCCTGCCGCGGCCGTCAGCCGCGGTAGTCCATGGCCCACGCCTCGACCGTGTCCGCCGCCCGGTTGAACGCTCCTGGGCGGGACAGAAAGTCGCCGTTGTGGTCGGTGAAGAGCGTCCGCGGCTCGCCGTCGCCCGGGCCGCCGATCAGCAGCGCCTGGCCCTGGACCGTCCGCGGCAGGCCCAGCCAGCGGACCGGCTGCTGCACCGTACGGACCGAGGTGACGGCGCTCCACGGGAGCGTCGTCGTCCGTACCAGGCGTACCTGGCGCAGCCCCGCCGCGCTCACCCAGACGCCGATCCGCAGCAGCCGCAGCGCGCACGCGATGATCACGACGGCCAGCACGACACACACCGCGGCACCGACCGGCGCCCCGGCCAGCCCGATGATCAGCGCGGACAGCAGGACGAAGGAGGCGAGCAGCAGAAACACCGCCGCCGCCCCCACCCGCCACGGTCCTGGGCGGTAGGGACGGCGCCAGTGATCACGCTCGTCGTACGGAAGGGGCGCCGGGTCTCCGGCGTCCCCGTCGAGGTCGCGGTCGGCCGTCAGGAAGGGCAGGGGCACGGCAGATCCTCACTCACGGCCCGTGTTACGCACGGGCACACGGTCGAAAGCTGTGACCGGTGAGGCTAGCGGCAGCAGGACGGCCGGAACCAATCCTGTGCCGGACCGCCGGGCTGCCCGCCCGAACGGCGCAACGCACAGCCGGCTCAGCGGCCGTGCGCGACCTCGGACTGGTGGGTCGTATTCGGCCCGCCTACCGTGTCCTGCTGCAGGGCGGGAACGCCGAACAGCAGAGAGCCGGTCAGACCGGCGACTACGGTGAGACCCAGCAGGGTGCGGCCGAAGATCTGCGAACGGCTCGCCCGCTGGCGCGGCGGAGGGGTGACATTGCTGCGGAACCGGTCTGCCTCGGCGACAAAGGCGAACGGGACGGGCTCTCGCCGGCGGAACATGAGCGGGCTCTCCTAGGAACCTCGAAGTGGGCAGTGTCACATGGTTCAACGTCACAGGCACCTGTGAGGTGCCCGTTTTCCGTGACTTCTGTGAAAAATATCAACTGCCGTGCGTGCAGTCCGCACCGGGGGTCCCTTTTGGGTCCCTTTTGTCGCATCGCGCCGCATCACAGCGCATTTCCGGGCTTGTCAGTGGCGGGCCGTAGGCTTGGCGCGCCCGGGCGATGAGCAGCAGGAGCGCCGCAGCAGACGGCGGCTGACGGACGGGCGCACGCCGCAGCAAGACGTACGAAACGAAAGGACCGCCGGTGTCCCACACCCCCGCCGAGAGCGCCGAGAGCGCACCCCCCGCATTCCGCAGCGAGGTGACGGTCGAGCTGGTCAAGCACGCCGCCGGCGACAGCGACGTCCTGTGGGCCGCGCGGGTCTCCACCGCAGGCGAGCAGTCCCTCGAGGAGCTGCAGAAGGACCCCGAGCGCTCCAAGGGCCTGATCAACTACCTGATGCGCGACCGGCACGGCAGCCCGTTCGAGCACAACAGCATGACCTTCTTCATCAGCGCCCCGATCTTCGTGTTCCGCGAGTTCATGCGGCACCGCGTGGGCTGGTCGTACAACGAGGAGTCCGGCCGCTACCGCCAGCTGGAGCCGGTCTTCTACGTCCCCGCGACCGACCGCAAGCTCGTCCAGCAGGGCCGCCCCGGCAAGTACGTGTTCGTCGAGGGCACCGAGGAGCAGCACGAGCTGACCACTCGGACGATGGAGGACTCCTACCGCCAGGCGTACGCGGCGTATCAGGAGATGCTGGCGGCCGGCGTCGCCCGCGAGGTCGCCCGTTCGGTCCTGCCCGTGGGCCTCTTCTCCTCCATGTACGCCACCTGCAACGCCCGCTCCCTGATGCACTTCCTGGGCCTGCGCACGCAGCACGAGCAGGCGAAGGTGCCGTCCTTCCCGCAGCGCGAGATCGAGATGGTCGGCGAGCAGATGGAGGCCCACTGGGCCAAGCTCATGCCGCTCACGTACGCCGCCTTCAACGCGAACGGGCGGGTCGCTCCGTAAGGCGCGCGAGGGAGATCTCCGCGGCCCGACGGAGGGTCACGCCGGAAGGTGTCCGTATTGCGGCGTTTTGAGAAATTCCTCTACGCTGAACACACGGATCCGGCACTGCCTGAACCCCCGAGCAGGCAGTGCCGGGTCCACATCCCGGCCTCCCCAGGGGAGCAACCAGCGGTGAGCTACGAGTAGCGTGGGACCCATGGCTCCGACTTCCACACCGCAGACCCCCTTCGGGCGGGTACTGACCGCCATGGTCACGCCCTTCACGGCGGATGGCGCTCTCGACCTCGACGGCGCGCAGCGGCTCGCCGCCCACCTGGTGGACGCCGGTAATGACGGCCTCGTCGTCAACGGCACCACCGGAGAGTCCCCGACCACCAGCGATGCGGAGAAAGCCCAGCTGGTGCGGGCCGTGGTCGAAGCGGTGGGAGACCGCGCCTTTGTCGTCGCCGGAGCCGGCACGAACGACACCCACCACAGCCTGGAGCTGGCCCGCGCCGCCCAGGACGCCGGCGCACACGGCCTCCTCGCCGTCACGCCGTACTACAGCAAGCCGCCGCAGGAAGGTCTCTTCCGGCACTTCTCGGCGATCGCCGACGCCACCGACCTGCCGGTCATGCTCTACGACATCCCCGGCCGCAGCGGCGTACCGATCAACACCGAGACCATGGTCCGGCTGGCCGAGCACCCGCGCATCGTCGCCAACAAGGACGCCAAGGGCGACCTCGGCCGTGCCAGCTGGGCCATCGCCCGCTCCGGCCTCGCCTGGTACAGCGGCGACGACATGCTGAACCTCCCGCTGCTCTCGGTCGGCGCCATCGGCTTCGTCTCGGTCGTCGGCCACGTCGTGACGCCCGAGCTGCGCGCCCTCCTGGAAGCGCACGTGACCGGCGACGTCACGAAGGCGAAGGAGATCCACCAGAAGCTGCTGCCGGTCTTCACCGGCATGTTCCGCACCCAGGGCGTCATCACGACCAAGGCGGCGCTCAGCCTCCAGAGCCTGCCCGGCGGGCCGCTGCGGCTGCCCCTGGTCGAGCTCTCGCCCGAGGAGACGGACCAGCTCAAGGTCGATCTCGCCGCCGGCGGGGTACACCTGTAGGACCAGACTTCACAACTGAATACGGCTCGCGCGACCCCGACGGTCGTCACAGCTGAGGACGAACATCACAGCCACAACAGCAAGTGCACGAATGTCATGCGCGCCACGTGCCTCAAGGGCCCGTGGCGCGTGTGGTGAGGAGAGTCTTTTGAGTCATCCGCATCCCGAACTCGGCGCCCCGCCGAAGCTTCCCGAGGGCGGCCTGCGCGTCACGCCCCTGGGCGGCCTGGGCGAGATCGGCCGCAACATGACCGTCTTCGAATACGACGGCCGGCTACTGATCGTCGACTGCGGAGTGCTCTTCCCCGAGGAGGAGCAGCCCGGAATCGACCTGATCCTGCCGGACTTCTCATCGATCAGGGACCGCCTCGACGACATCGAGGGCATCGTGCTCACGCACGGCCACGAGGATCACATCGGCGCGGTCCCCTACCTGCTCCGTGAGAAGCCGGACATCCCGCTGATCGGCTCCAAGCTGACCCTCGCCCTGATCGAGGCCAAGCTCCAGGAGCACCGCATCCGGCCGTACACGCTGGAGGTCGTCGAAGGCCACCGCGAGCGCATCGGCCCCTTCGACTGCGAATTCGTCGCGGTCAACCACTCCATCCCGGACGCCCTCGCGGTCGCCATCCGCACCCCCGCGGGCATGGTCGTCCACACCGGTGACTTCAAGATGGACCAGCTCCCGCTGGACCGTCGGCTCACCGACCTCCCCACGTTCGCCAAGCTCGGCGAGGAGGGCATCGACCTCCTCCTCTCGGACTCCACGAACGCCGAGGTACCGGGGTTCGTACCGCCCGAGCGCGACATCTCCAACGTGCTGCGCCAGGTCTTCGCGACCGCCCAGAAGCGCATCATCGTGGCGAGCTTCGCCAGCCACGTGCACCGCATCCAGCAGATCTGCGACGCGGCGCACGAGTACGGGCGCCGGGTCGCCTTCGTCGGCCGCTCGATGGTCCGGAACATGGGCATCGCCCGTGAGCTGGGCTATCTGAACGTGCCCGCCGGCCTCGTCGTCGAGGTCAAGACCCTCGACGACCTCCCGGACGACGAGATCGTGCTGGTCTGCACGGGCTCGCAGGGCGAGCCGATGGCGGCGCTCTCCCGGATGGCGAACCGCGATCACCAGATCCGCATCGTCCCGGGCGACACGGTGATCCTGGCGTCGTCGCTCATCCCGGGCAACGAGAACGCCGTCTACCGCGTGATCAACGGGCTCACCCGATGGGGCGCCAACGTTGTCCACAAGGGCAACGCCAAGGTGCACGTCTCGGGCCACGCCTCGGCCGGCGAGCTGCTGTACTTCTACAACATCTGCAAGCCGAAGAATCTGATGCCGGTGCACGGCGAATGGCGCCACCTGCGGGCCAACGCCGAACTGGGCGCGCTCACGGGTGTGCCGAAGGACCACATCGTCATCGCCGAGGACGGCGTGGTCGTCGACCTGGTCGACGGCAAGGCGCGGATCACCGGCAAGGTCCAGGCGGGATACGTGTACGTCGACGGCCTCTCGGTCGGCGATGTCACGGAGAGCGCCCTGAAGGACCGCCGCATCCTCGGCGACGAGGGCATCATCTCCGTCTTCGTCGTGGTCGACAGCACCACGGGCAAGATCACCGGCGGGCCGCACATCCAGGCCCGCGGCTCCGGCATCGACGACGCCGACTTCGGCGGCGTCCTGCCGAAGCTCGACGAGGCGATGGCGAAGTCCGCCCAGGACGGCGTCATGGAGCCGCACCAGCTGCAGCAGCTCGTGCGCCGCGCCGTCGGCAAGTGGGTGTCGGACAACTACCGCCGCCGGCCGATGATCCTGCCGGTCGTCGTGGAGGTCTGACGGTCCGTCGGATGTACGCGTGGAGCGGGGCGCCCGGATTTGCATCCAGGAGCCCCGCTCCAGTACGTTTACGGCTCCGCCCGAGGGGAACTGGGAACGCCTACGCGTCCCGAGACCCACGGGCGTCGTCCCCCGAAAGGGAGGCGGAAATCCGGCCCAGAGAAATCTGATAAAGTCGGATCAGCCGAAAGGCAAGGCCACTCCAACGGCCACCGGAAACAAATTCGGACCCGAAAGGGAACGAAAACGGATCTGGTAAGATCGGAACCGCGAAGAAGCCGAAAGGCCGAAACGCACCGGCGAAAATCGGGCCCGCAAGGATCTGATAGAGTCGGAAACGCAAGACCGAAGGGAAGCGCCCGGAGGAAAGCCCGCGAGGGTGAGTACAAAGGAAGCGTCCGTTCCTTGAGAACTCAACAGCGTGCCAAAAGTCAACGCCAGATATGTTGATACCCCGTCTCCAGCACTAGCTGGGACGAGG
>NZ_JBEPFC010000196.1:0-11946 GCF_040301705.1 Streptomyces sp. NPDC000151
GCCCCGCCACCTCCAGCGACCCGTCGGGGCGCCACGCCAGCCGGTCGGCGAACGGCTCGGGGGCGCGGGTGTGCAGGACGAGGTTGCCGGCCGCGGTGGCGGTGACCACCAGCTCCCGGCCGCCGCTGTCGACCTGCCGCCCGGCCGGGGTGGTCGGGTCGGCCGCGATCCGGGCGGTCTTGCCGTCCGCGTAGACCAGTACGGGGTCCCAGGTGGCGGCGGTCCCGTTCCCGGCACCCGTGGCGGCGGTCCCGCGCCCGGCACCCGTGGCGGCCTCGCCGGTGGCCGCCTCGGCCAGCGCGGCCGGGTCGATGCGCAGGGTGAGGCGGTGGCCGGTGCCCTCGGCGGTGATGTCCGCTTCCGTGAGCGGCAGTTCGAGGCGTTCGTCCGTGCCGCGGTGGGTCAGCCGCAGCGCCACCGGCGCGTTGGCCGAGGCGTCCGTCACGGTCAGCTCGGCCGCGCCGTCGCCCACCGTGCGCTGCCCGGCCAGCCGCCGCACGGTCCGCTCCACCGACAGATGCAGCCGCCCGTCCTTGTACCAGGGCACCACCCGCATCCCGTCGGCCACCTCGTGCGGCAGCGGGGACGCGCCGGAGCCGGTGTCCAGGGCGCGCAGCGCGGCCGGCCGCACCACCCCCGCCCCGGCCACCACGATGCCCGCCTTCCACTGGCCGGGCCGGAACCGGCCGCCCTTGGCCAGCCGCTTGGGATCCACCGTGATCTCGAAGCCGGACCAGTCGTAACAGTGCTGCTCCTGGCGGGAGTTGTGGGTGGCGTCCGGCGCGGGCACGGACCGCACCGGCAGCACGATCCGGCGCCGGCCCGACATCAGCACCGCGGCCTTCAGGCAGCGCAGCCGGCCGGGCGCCGCGATGTTGCGGATGTAGGCGTAGCCGCGCAGCACCAGCTTGCCGTCCCGCCACACCGCCTCCCGCAGCCGCGCCCGTACCGGCAGGTCCTTGGCGGTGAGCCGGGTGACGGCGGGCGGCAGCGGGATCGGCCGGCCGCCGCCGACCGCGAGCACCGCGCGCTTGCGCAGCGGCGGACCGGCCACGTGGAAGCCGGAGTTGTTGCGCTGCTGGTACTCCAGCAGCCGCAGCAGGTCGTCGAGGCGGCCCTCCCGGATCAGCGCCCACTTCATGCGCTGCTCGACGGGGAGCTCGGCGTACAGCGTGGGGTCGATCCGGCTGAGGAAGTCCCGCGCCCCGTCCATGAAGACCCGGTGGTACTCCTCGCCCGCCATGGGCAGCGCGTCGATGAAGTACTGCAGGTCGTCGACCAGGACGGACCGGTCGTAGTCGCGCTTGTGCCGGGTCCAGCGGGTGCGGTCCGGGTCGGCGAGGAAGCGGCTGACGCCGTCGACGGCGGCGAGCCGGTCCCGTACGCCCTTCACGTCGGTGCGGCGGCGGGTGATCGAGCCCTCGCGGATGCGCCAGTAGTAGACGTGCTCGTGGAGGACGTCGACGGCCTCGGCGAGGAAGTGCGCGGGGATGGTGACCGGCGTGTCCTCGTAGAGCACGCCCTCGGGGAAGGCCAGCCCGTGCCGGTCCCAGAAGCTCCGCCGGAAGACCTTGTTCCAGGCCACCCGGTCGGCCAGCAGGGTCAGGTCCCGGCTGATGTGGGTGCCCAGGACCGTGCGGGTCATCGTCTTGTGCTGCCACGCCTGGCTGCGGCCCTCGGCGGTCAGCCGGTAGACGTTGCCGGTCGCGAAGTCCGAGCCGGACTCGTCCAGCAGCGAAACCAGGCCCTCGTACGCGCGCGGCGGCAGCACGTCGTCGCTGTCCATGAAGGTCAGATAGGCGGTGCGCGGGTCGGCGTGCCGGGCGCCGGTGTTACGGGCGTGCCCCAGGCCCCCGTTCTCCTGCGTCACCAGCCGGAAGCGCGGATCGCGCGCGGCGAACTCGCGGGCCAGTTCGGGTCCGGAGTCGGTGGAGCCGTCGTCGACCATCACCACGTCCAGCTCCCGCAGGGTCTGGGCGGCCACGGACGCGAGGCATTCGTGGAGGTACTCCTCCACGTTGTAGATCGGGATGACGACGGTGAGCCGGGGATCCATGGAGCAGACCAGACCTTTTCCAGGGGACGCACGGGACACCAGTCCAACCCCGTGCGGTCTCACCCGTCACATTTCCTGCGCTGTTCGAGTGACCGGCCCCGGCGGAAGAACGGGACGGAGCGTGATCGTCCGCCTACGCTGGCGCTGCACCGTGCGTACCGACCCCTGGATGGCCATGCCCCGCTTCAGCGTCATCGTCCCCGCCCGCGGCGTGCAGGGTTTCCTGCGCCACTGCCTGGACTCCGTCCTCACGCAGTCCTTCGAAGGGGTGGAGCTGATCGCCGTCGACGACTGCTCGGACGGCGGCGACGGGGCGATCATCGACGCGTACGCGGCCGCCGACCACCGGGTCGTCGCGCTGCATCTGGAACGCCCCGGCGGCGTGGGCCCGGCCCGCAACGCCGGCGTCCGCCGCGCCACCGGCGAGTACCTCCTCTTCCTCGACGGCGACGACTTCCTCGCGCCCGGCGCGCTGGCGGCCATCGACGCGCGGCTGCGGGCCGCGGGCGAGCCCGATGTGCTGCTCTTCGATCACGACCGGATCGACGTCTGGGAGAAGCGGCACGGCAGCGCCGACCGGGAGTTCCTGGAGGAGCACGCCGACACGGTCTTCACCGCCGAGGACCTGCCGGAGTGCCTGGCCGTGCTGCCCGCGTCCTGGAACCGCGCGGTCCGCCGTGACCTGTGGGAGGCGCACCGCTTCGCGTTCGCCGACGGCCCGTACGACGACGTGCCCGTGGTCTTCGGGGTACTGCTGGCCGCGTCCCGCATCGCCTGCCTGGACCAGGTGTGCGTGACCTGGCGCAAGCGCCGCCGGGGCAGCGCCTCCACCGTCCCCGGACGGCACCACTTCGCGGTCATCGGCCGGTACGACGCGCTGTTCCGCGCGCTGACCGGCACCGGGCTGGGCGGCGGCACCGAGGCGGCCCGCGGCGTGCTGTTCACGCACGCCGCAGGCCGGCTGCTGCGGATCATGGAGGACGACGGCCGGGTGCGCGCCGCGGACCGGCCCGACTTCTACCGGGAGCTGGTCCGCCTGCTGCGCCGGCACCGCCCGGCCGCCGCCGAGCTGCCCGGTCACCTGAACTCCTACGCCGTCTACCGCTCCCTGCAGCGTGCCGGAACGCTTCGGCACCGCACCGCCAAGACGCTGCGCGCCCGCAAGCACCGCACCGCGCGCAGCGTCTACCGCCGCTACTACGGCCTCCAGCTGCGCCGCCCCGTCGACGAGAACCTCGTGGTCTACGCCGCCTACTGGAACCGCGGCGTGCTGTGCAATCCCGCCGCGATCCACGCGAAGGCCCGCGAGCTGGCGCCGCACCTGCGCGGCGTGTGGGTGGTGGACCGCAAGCACCGCGAGGACGTGCCGCCGGGCGTGGAGACCGTACTGGTGAACTCGCGCCGGTACTGGGAGGTGCTGGCCCGAGCCAAGTACCTCGTCAACAACGCCAACTTCTCCGGCACCGTCCACAAGCGCCCCGAGCAGGTCTACCTCCAGACCCACCACGGCACCCCGCTGAAGAAGATGGGCATGGACCTGCGCCGCCACCCGGCCGCCGCGCACGGCGTCAGCTTCCTGCGGATGCTCGACCACGCCGACCAGTGGGACTACTGCCTGTCCTCCAACCCGCACTCCACCGAGGTGTGGCAGCGCGTCTACCCCAGCGACTACGAGACGCTGCCGACCGGCTACCCGCGCAACGACCGGTACTTCACCGCCACCGCCGACGACGTCCGCAGGATCCGCGCCGGGCTGGGCATCGCGCCGGGCACCACCGCGATCCTCTACGCGCCCACCCACCGCGACTACGAGCGCGGCTTCAACCCGCCGCTGGACCTGGAGCGCCTCGCCGACGACCTCGGCGAGGGCTACCAACTCCTGGTCCGCACGCACTACTTCTACGGCGCGGACTCGCGGCTCGCCGCGCTGGAGGAGGCGGGCCGCATCCTGGACGTCTCCCGGCACCCGTCCGTGGAGGACCTGGCGCTGGCCTCCGACGCGCTGCTCTGCGACTTCTCGTCGCTGATGTTCGACTACGCGGGGCTCGACCGGCCGGTCGTCGTGCACTCCTCGGACTGGGAGGCGTACCGGCACGCCCGCGGCGTCTACTTCGACCTGCTCTCCGGCGAGCCCGGCGACACCCCGGGCCACGTGGCGGGCGACGAACAGGAGATCGCCGCCCTGTTCCGCTCCGGCCGCTGGGCGGACGCCCACTCCACGGAACTGCGGGCCGCATTCCGGGACCGCTTCTGCCCATACGACGACGGCCTGGCCGCCGAACGCGTAGTCCGCCGCGTCTTCCTCGGCGAGGAGGAGCTACTGCCGGTGGTCCCGCTCGCCGAACGGACCGTAGCCCCGGCCCCGTAAGGGGCCGAGCTCTGGGCACAGGAGTGAGGCAAAGCGCCCCGTAAGGGGCGCGGGGAACTGCGCGACCGGCCACAACGGCGCCGCGGCCGGGAAACTGCCCGTAGTGGCTCAGCGCGCCCGCTGACGGGCACCGACGATCGCCTTGGTGACGACCGGCGGCAACACGTTCACCGCGAAGCGCCGCAGCGCGCGCCGGCCGCCGCCCGCCGACCGCCCGCCGCCGAGCCCGGCGATGCCGCCCGGCTGCGACGGGACCGCCGACCGGTGCCGGGACACCGGATGCGCCGGTTCCTTCGCCCCCTTCGCCGACAGGCGAATCAACGGCTGTCCGGCCACCTGCTGCACCTCGTGCCACAGATCATCGCGTCCGGCGAGCCACTCCCGCAGCTCGGCGCGGACCGGCTCCGCGTCGCCCCAGGTGCCGTAGAACTTGGTGCCGGTGATGCACAGCGGCTTCAGCCCGCCCGTGGTCACCGCCTGCCAGGTGGCCGCGGCCACGCCGGGACAGTGCTCGGCGCGGTAGTCGTCCAGCACCACCACGCCGTGCGGGCGCAGCAGCTCCCGCACGGCCAGGATGTCGCCGTGCACGTGCTCGTACAGGTGCGAGGCGTCGATGTGCGCGAAGCGGCAGCTGTCGTCCGCGACGTGCGCGCGGATCACCGAGGACAGGCCCTGCACGAGGTGCGGCAGCTCGTCGTGGAAGGAGAGGTAGTTGGCCTCGAAGGCGCGGCGGGTGAGCGTGGCGTAGGACTTCGCCATCTCCTTGGAGTTGGAGGCGTCCTCGGCGGGGGAATCGAACAGGTCGCAGACCGTGAAGCGGTCACCGGCGCGCAGCCGGGCGCCCATGAAGATGGCGCTCTTCCCCATGTACGCGCCGAGCTCCAGCAGGTCGCCCGGTTCCTTGCGGCGGTCCTGGCGGGCCAGGAACCAGTCGAACATGAGCTGGTCGGCGGTGAAGAACCAGCCCTTGACGTCGGACAGGCGGGTAGGTCGTGGGAGCTGTTCGGCACTCTGGTCTGCGGTGAGGGCAGTCATGTGCGGTCCGTCTCCAGACGGTCGGGGGATTCGATGGCGACATGCGACGCGTGTGCTGTTGTGGGCGGCCCGGGCACCGGCTGCGGCACCGCGAGCCGGCGGGCCCGCTCGGGAGAAGGCGCGGGCCGGCGCTCGTGGAGGGGTACGGCGTCGGGAGGTGACCCCTCGTCCCCGAGAAACACACGGCGTACCACGCGTTCCGCGGCGTGGCCGTCATCGTAGGGGCAGAAAAGTGAACGGAAAGTGGCCCGCAGAGCGGCCGAACGGGGACCGCGCCATGCGGGACTCGCGAAGATGTCGATGAGCTCGTCCTCACTGCGGGCCACGGGCCCCGGCGGGTGCCTGAGCAGGTCGAAATAGGTGCCGCGGGACGCCCGGTACGCCTCCCAGTCGTCGGTGAGGACCACCACGGGCCGGTCGAGGTTCACGTAGTCGAACATGAGCGAGGAGTAGTCGGTGACCAGCGCGTCCGAGGCCAGGCAGAGGTCCTCCACGCACGGGTGCCCGCTCACGTCGATCACCCCGTCGCCGGGCGGCGCCGGCGGCACGTCGGCGGCGTACGGCGGGCCCTCCAGCGAGGAGAAGTGCGGGCGCACCAGCACCACGAAGCCGGGGCCGAGCTCCCGCAGCAGCCGGTGCGGGTCCAGCGCGGGGCGCCGGGAGCGCCGGTAGTCGCGGTGGGTCGGCGCGTACAGGATCGCGGTGGCGGACGGCGGGATGCCCAGCTCGGTACGGATGCGCAGCACGTCCTGCGCGGTGGCGCGCAGGAACCGGTCGGTGCGCGGCTGCCCGTACTCCAGCGTGGTGTAGCCGGCGGGGTAGACCCGCTCCCAGGTCAGGGTGGCGTGCCGGTTGGCGGAGAGGCTGTAGTCCCAGCTGTCCACGCCGCGCAGCAGCCGCGCGAAGTCGGTGTCGCGGGCCGCGGCAGGGCGCTCCTGGAGGTCCAGGCCCATGTGCTTGAGGGGGGTGCCGCGATGCGTCTGGAGCAGTACCTGGCCGGGCCGCTTGGTCAGCCGCCCGTCGAAGTGCACGTTGTTGACCAGGTACTTCGAGCGGGCCAGCGCGGTCCAGTACGCGGCGGTGCCGGGCCGCAGCCACCGCACGCCCGGCGGCACGCTGTCCTCGTACCCGGGCGCCGCCACCCACGCCGTGCGCATACCCGGGCACAGCTCGCGCAGCTTGGCCTCGATGGCGGCGGGATCGCCCGCGTAGCCGCGGTGCCAGTGCGCGGTGAAGACCGCGTGGTCGGGCCGCACCGGCAGCCGCCGCTGGAGCCGGTAGTGGAGCCCGAGCGCGGCGCGCCGCGTCCGCCGCAGCAGCCACCGGGCGTGGTGTGCGACCGCCCGGCGCAGCCGCTGCGCGCTCGCCAGCAGCCGGAACGGGCGGTGCCAGCCGAGCCGTACCAGGCCGTGCCGGACCCGCACGGCGAGCCGCGGCGGGGCGCCGTCCACGCCGACGGGGACGGCGCAGCGGTACCGGCGGCAGTGCGCCGCTGCCCGCCGGAAGAACTCGGCGCGGCTGTCGCGCGGCAGCCGCCCGCGCGCCGTGTAGACGGCCGTGAGGTGGTCGGTCATCCGGCGCACCATCAGCGGGCGCCAACGGGCCAGCTCCGGACGGGAGTCGAGGAACGCGAAGACCCGGTCGTACTGGTCGAAGATGTCGAAGTGGCCGCGCCCCGTGGTGCCGAGGATGGAGCCCCGGCGGCGCTGCCGGTAGTGCACGCAGACCCGGTCCAGTACCGCGATCGACTCCGCCGTCGCCAGCGCCGGGAACGTCCAGGGTGTGTCCTCGTAGTAGCCCGGCGGGAAGGTGAGCCCCTGCCGCTGCACGAAGTCCCTGCGGTACGCCTTGTTCCACACCACCATCAGCAGCCGCAGCAGGGCGGGCCGGTCGGCCAGCCGGAAGGCCGGCGGGCCGTGCTCGGCGAGCAGGTGGGCGTACTGGTTGCGGGCCGCGGTGCCGGACCAGGTGGTGCGGGCGTAGTCGTAGACCAGCACGTCCGGGTCGCCGGTCGCGGCCAGCCGGTCGGCGACGGCCCGCAGGGCGCCGGGCGTGAGGGTGTCGTCGCCGTCGAGGAAGAGGAGGTAGTCGCCGCGCGCGTGGGCGATGCCAGCGTTGCGGGCCGGGCCGAGGCCGGTGTTGGCCGGCAGGTGCACGGGCCGTACCCGGTGATCGCGGCGGGCGGCGTCGCGGATGAGGGCACCGCAGCCGTCCGGCGACCCGTCGTCGACCGCGATCAGCTCGAAGTCCGTCCACTCCTGGCCGAGGACGGACTCCAGGCATTCCGGCAGGTACGCCTGGACCTGATAAGCGGGAACGATGACGCTGAACCGTGGCAAGGGCACTTCCATGAGTCGGCGGCCGGCTGCGCTGTCGGTCAGCGATCGTTCCCGGCCCCGCCGCGCCCTCATGCGGCGCGGCGGCCGGTTACCCCCGGGTGGCAGACGAGACGCACCCGTACGAGTGAGCCGCCGCCGGCTCCCGCTCCTACTTCACCGCGCCCGCCATCACGCCGGACACGAACTGCCGCTGGAAGGCGAAGAAGACCACCAGGGGGATGACCATCGAGACGAAGGCGCCGGGCGCCAGCACGTCGATGTTGTTGCCGAACTGGCGCACCTCCTGCTGGAGCGCCACGGTGATCGGCGGATTGCCGCTGTCCGCGAAGATCAGCGCGATCAGCATGTCGTTCCACACCCACAGGAACTGGAAGATGCCCAGCGACGCGATGGCCGGGCCGCCCAGCGGCATGACCACCCGCGTGAACAGCCGCAGTTCGCTCGCTCCGTCCAGCCGGGCCGCCTCCAGCAGCTCGCGCGGGATCTCGGCGAAGAAGTTCCGCAGCAGGAAGACGGCGAACGGCAGGCCGAAGGCCGTATGGAAGAGCACCACCCCGGCCGTCGTCTCGAACAGCCCGACCGCGCCGAAGAGCTTCGCCACCGGGATCAGCGCGACCTGCACCGGGACGACCAGCAGCCCCACCACGACCATGAACCAGACGTCCCGCCCGGGGAAGTCCATCCAGGCGAACGCGTAGCCCGCCAGCGACCCGATGACCACCACCAGGACCGTCGCGGGCACCGTGATCAGCGCGGTGGTCCACAGCGAGTCCATGATCTTGGCGTTGCCCAGCAGATTGCCGTACGCCGACCAGGTCAGCTGCGCCGGCTTGGCGAACACCTGCCACCAGCCGCTCTCCGCGACGTCCGCCGGGTCGCGCAGCGAGGAGATCAGCAGCCCGACCGTCGGCATCAGCCAGAACAGCCCGACCAGGATCAGGAAGACCCGCAGCGCGCCGCCGCCGGTACGGGCCGCGATCCGCGCGGCCAGGGACTGCCGGGCGCGTACCGCGCCGTCGGCCACCGCCGTCATCGCTGCCGCTCCTTCCGCAGGCGCCGGATGTTGACGATCAGCACGGGCGAGACGAGCAGCAGCAGGAACACCGCGATGGCGCTGCCGATGCCCTGGTTCACGTCCGTGCCGAAGGACGACTGGTACAGCTGGAGGGCGAGCACGTTCGCCTCGTCCTGGCTGGCGCCCGGCGCGATGATGTACACGAGGTCGAAGATCTTCAGTACGTTGATCATCAGCGTGACGAGGACGACCACCAGGACCGGCGCCAGCAGCGGCACCGTCACCCGGCGGAAGACCTGCCACTCGTTCGCGCCGTCCACCCGGGCCGCCTCCAGCAGCTCCCGCGGCACGCTCGCCAGGCCCGCCGCGATCAGCACCATCGCGAAGCCCGCCCACATCCACACGTAACTGCCGATGATCGCGGGCGTCACCAGCGTCGGGCCGAGCCAGTCGACGCCGTTGTACGCCTCGGCGAAGTTCGCCGCCGGGAGCCGCAGCTTCGCCCCGTCGGCGCGCGCGGGCAGCGCGTACGTCCCGTCCGCCGCGGTGGTCGCCGTGGCCACCACCCTGCCGCCCCTGACCGCCTCGATCTTCAGGCCGGCCAGCGCCTTCTCCTGCTTGTCGATCCTGTTCGGGGTGCCGCCGCCCCCGCGCGTGAAGTCCAGCCACGCGGTGCCGGTGATCTGCCCGGGACGCGGCGTCGCCGGCTTCGCGCGCTGCGCGCCCTTGAGGTCGTCCGGCTGCACGGCCACCAGCGGCAGGCCCACGGCACTGCCGCTCCTGGCCGCCGCCTTCGTCATGAACGCGCCGCCGCCAGCGGGCCGCAGATCCGCGTTGGGCCGCGGATTGGCCCCCGGGTACGGCGAGGGCTCGGCGAAGGTGTCGTGCACGCCCACCCACACCGCGTTGGCGACCCCGCGCTCCGGGTCCTGCTCGTACACCAGCCGGAAGATGATGCCCGCGGCCAGCATGGAGATCGCCATCGGCATGAAGACGACCAGCTTGAACGCGGTGCCCCAGCGCACCCGCTCGGTCAGCACGGCGAAGATCAGGCCCAGCGCCGTGGCCACGGTCGGCGCGACCACCACCCAGATGATGTTGTTCTTCAGCGCCGTGCGGATGCGGTCGTCGGAGAACAGCTCGGCGTAGTTGTCCAGCCCCACGAAGCCGCTGCCCGGCGCGTCGAAGAAGCTGCGCCAGACCGAGTACCCGATCGGATAGACCACCAGCGCGCCGAGCAGCAGCAGCGCCGGGAGGAGGAACGCGCCCGCGATCCACGGGCGCGTCCCCGTCACGCTCTTGCCGGGCTTCTTCGCGCCCTTGCCGGACGCCTGCGCGGCGGCCGCGGTGCCTCCGGAGGTCATGGCATCAGTTCCCGAACGACTTGGCGGCGTCCTTCTCCAGCTGCGCCTGGGTCCCCGCGACGTCCTTCGGGTTCTTCAGGAAGTCCTGCAGGGCCTTCCACTCGCCCTGCCCCGGCTTGCCGCCGAAGGACGCCGGGGCCTGGTCGGACATGTCGAAGCGGAAGTCGTCACCGGCCGCGACCAGCGCCTTGGCGATCTCCCGGAACACGGTGTTCGGGTAGACGGCAGGGTCCAGCTTCTCGTTGGCGGAGACGAAGCCGCCCTGCGCCGCCCAGATCCGGGCGGCGTCCGTGGACGCCAGGAAGGTCAGCAGCGCCTGCGACGCCTTGTTGTCCTTCAGCGCCACCGCCACGTCGCCGCCGGTCACCACCGGCGACTTGTGCCCCGCGCCGACCGCAGGGAACGGGAAGACCTTGGCGTCCGTACCGACCTTCGCCTTGGTCTGGCCGATGTTGGCGGCGGCGAAGTCGGCCGAGGAGACCATCGCGGCCTTCGGCTGCTCCTTGAACGTCTGCGTCACCGACTGCGGGAACGCCGTCTGCAGCGCGCCCCCGTTGCCGCCCGCGAGCAGCCCCTTGGCGCCGAAGAGCGAGCCGAGCGTGGTCAGCGCCTGCTTCACCGACGGATCGGTCCACTTGATCTCGTGCTTGGCGAGCTGGTCGTACTTCTCCGGCCCGGCCTGCGAGAGGTAGATGTTCTCGAACCAGTCGGTGAGCGTCCAGCCGTCGGCGCCGCCGACCGAGACCGGCTCGACGCCGGAGTCCGCGAGCGTCCTGGCGGTCTTCAGGAAGCCCTTCCAGTCCTTGGGCTCGGACACCCCCGCGTTCTCGAACGCCTGGGTGTTGTACCAGACCAGCGACTTGTTGCTGGCCTTGTAGTACACGCCGTAGGTCTTGCCGCCGTAACTGCCGAGATCCTGCCAGCCCTTGGAGAAGTTCTTGCCCAGCTCCTTCTCCGCGGCCGGGCCGAGCGGCTTGAGCCAGCCCTTCTTGGCGAACTCCTGGAGCACGCCGACCTGCTGGAGCATCGCGACGTCCGGCGGGCCGCCGCCGGCGACCTTGGAGCCGATGAAGCCGGCCATGTCGTCGCCGCTGGGCACGAACTGCACCTTGGCGCCCGTGCGCTTCTCGAACTCGTCGAGGACCTTGGTGAAGTTCTCCCGCTCGGGTCCGGTCCACACGGCCGTCACCTGGAGGGTCTGCCCGTTCAGCTTCGGCAGCTCGACGGTGGGCGCACTCCCGCCGCCGCCCTTGCCCTCGCTCTTGCCGCTGTCGCCACCGCAGCCGGTCAGTGCCAGGGCACCCACCGCGACAAGTGCCGTTGCCGTACGAAGCGTTGCGTGACGCATCCGTCGCCCTCCCGTTCGCCGTGCGACAGTCCTACCGGCGCCGGGAGGCCCGAGCAATACCGCGTTCGAACACAACTCCCCGTCGTGACCGGGCCGTTATCGCAGTGGGTGACTCTCCTTGTCCGTACGGCGACCGATTCGTTGTACGCGACGGCGCACGCGAGGTCACGGCAGGGACTGGGCGGCCTTCTGCAGCGCGCTGGCCAGCAGGGCCAGGTCGGTCGGGCCGTTCCCCAGCTCGCGCAGCGGGCGGCGGGCCGGCGGATCGCCCATGCGGTGCCATTCCAGGGGCACGACTGTCGGCCGCAGGGTCGACGTCCGGGGTATCCGGCCCGTGACCCGGCCGGCCTGGAACGGGGTCGCGGAGCCGTCGGCCGCTCGGTACAGCCGCCCGCGCCCGACGGGCAGCGGCTCGGCCGGG
>NZ_JBEPFC010000197.1:0-11910 GCF_040301705.1 Streptomyces sp. NPDC000151
TGGAAATGGGAGTGGACGTCCGAGCCGGTGGTGCGGATGTGCCCGGCATCCGACTTCAGCGCGGCATGGTCCTTCTCCAGCTGCTCCAGATCGCCCGTGTACTGGGGAATCTGATCCGGCTCCAGCTTGATTTCCACCCGACTGCACCCCCGACTTCATCCGCTGTGGATCGACGCATCGAACCCCCGCGGTCACTACCGATCCGTTTCTTCACTTTAGACCGATCGACTGACATCGGTCGCACAGCGGTACGACATCCCGCCCCCCCCCGAGTCCTCCGCTCTAAGCCCCCTTCAAATGCCGCATCAACCGTTCGAAGTCCTGCCAGCCGGACAGGTCCGACGGGTCGCCCGGGAGGGGGTAGTACAGGGCCGGGCGGGTCTTTGGGCCGAGTTGGAGGGGTGGGGTGGGGAGGGGGGTGTGGCGGGCTCGGTCGCCGGGCATTGCGCGGACTTCTTCGGCGCCGAGGGCGAAGGCGAGGGGGACGCCGGGGCCCTCGAAGTGGGGTGGGACGGCCAGGTCGCGGCGGGCCTTGCGGAGTTGGACCAGCATGGACTGGAGGTGGTGGCGGGTGGCCAGTACCTCTGCGGCGCGCGGGAGGGCGTCCAGCGGGAGTTCCTCGTCGGGGCCGTAGCCGAAGGCGAGGGTGACGTCCTCCTCGATGCCGGCCGTGGTGCGGTTGATGCGGACCGTGGCCAGGCCGGGGCGGGACGGGGTGCCGACGACCACGAGCCAGGTCGGGTCGGGGGCGCGGTCGTGGGCGAGGTCGGTGAGCTGACGGAGGGACCAGGGGAGGTTGGCCGGTTCGGCGGTGCCCCAGCCGGCCGGGGGTTCGCCGGTGAGTTCGCGCCAGACCGATTCCAGCGCGCCGCCGAGTACCAGGCGGTCGTCGGCCGGGTGGACCGTACGGAAGGAGACGGCCAGCTGGCGTTCGCCGGTGTCGGTGACGTTCTGGAAGGTGGCGGCGAGCGGGGTACGGGCGTCCTCGGCGGTGGCCCCCGGGCCCTCGACCGGGGCGAACAGGCCGCCCTGGAAGCGGAGTACGGCGCCGGACAGGCCGTCGTAGTAGCCGTCCCGCTCGTCCTGCACGACCCAGCGGGAGGGCCAGCCGGGGAGGCTGTTGCGTACCGCGGGGGAGAGCGTGGCGCCCGGGTTGGTGACGATCTGGAGGCCCAGTTCGGCGTTGGCGGCGGCCCGGAAGGCGTCCGAGAGCCAGGCCGTCATGGCGACCACCGGGCGGTCCTGGATGATGACGGCGACCTTGTCGGTGAGCGCGTCGACGGCGGGTTGCGCTGCGGCGGGGGTGGGCGCGACGCTCACGCCGTCGGTCTCCACGACGGCGAGCGAGCGGGCGGCCTCCGGCGGCCAGGCGGAGCCGCCGGACAGCGAGGCGAGCCGCGCGGAAAAAGTGCCCGCGAGCCGCTCGGCCTCCTCGACGCCGGTCGTGGCGCGGGCCTCCGTCCACCAGAAGGGGACGGGGGGCGGGGTGGCGCCGAGAAGACGTTCGGCCTCGCCCGCGACCTGGACGAGCAGCGGGGCCTCGATGGAGACGAGGGGGCGGCCCTGTTCGTCGCAGAGCTGCACGACCGCGTCCTCACCCGCGGTACCGACCAGTTTGTCGGGGCCGCCGGAGAGCAGACCCGCGAGCACGGTCAGCGGGTCGGGCATCTTCTGGGTGAGGGTGATGACGTCCTTGGTCATGTGGTGGTCGTCCGGTTCCTGGTCATGGGGGCGTCCGTATCGCTCGGGGACGCTCGTGGTCGGGGTGGCGAGGCGGGGGGGGGCGTCACCTGTCGATGGGTACCGTCCGGATGACGCGAGCCGCGTCACCCGTCGGTGTGTACCGTCCGGATGACGCGGGCCGCGTCACCCGTCGGTGTACACCGTCTGGATCAGGCGGTTCGGCCGGCCCCGCTGCATGAACACGCCGCGGCCGGGCGGCTGCTGGGAGGCGTACGTGCCGGGGAAGAGCTGGCCCTCGCTGCGGTCGCCCGACATCAGGAGCGCCGAGGCGCCCGACTCGCGCAGGCTCAGCATCAGCGGCTCGTACATGCCGCGCGAGGCGCCCGCGACGCGGCGCGTGAGGACGAAGTGGAGTCCGATGTCGGCCGCGGAGGGGATGTACGGGAGGAAGGGTTCGAGGGGGGCCTGTCCGGCCGTCGTCAGGACGTCGTAGTCGTCGACGAGGACGACGATGCGCGGGCCGCCGCCCCAGCTGCCGGGCTCCAGATCCTCCACGTCCGTACCGTCGCCCGGCAGCCGCTTCTCCAGCTGTCCGGCGACGCCGTGCGCGAGGCCCGCGCACATCTTGGGGTTGTACGCGTAGCCGCCGCGGAACTCCTCGGGGATCGCCCCGCGCAGCCCGCGCCGCGGGTCCATCACCGCGAAGACCAGGTCGTCCTCGCCGTACCGCTCGATGAGGCCCTGCGCGACGGTCTTGAGGAGGTTGGTCTTGCCGCACTCGCTGTCACCCAGGATCAGCAGGTGCTGGTCGTGCTGGAAGAGGTCGACCATGACGGGTGCCAGTGCCGTCTGGTCGAGGCCGATCGGGACGCGCTGCGGCTCGGCGGCGGGGCCCGGCAGCAGATGCGGTTCCAGGACCCGCGGCAGGACCCGTACCGGCTGGGCCACCTCGCCGCTCCAAGTGGCGCGGACCGTACGGGTCGTGCGCTCCAGGACCGCGCCCAGCTCCGAGGTGTCGGTCAGCCCGTCCGTACGCGGCAGCGCGATCTGCGCGAAGAGCTTGCCGTCGGTCAGGACGCGGCCGGGCTCGTCGGGCGCGAGGGTCTCGGCGAGCTTGCGGTCGATGCTGGACTCGCTGGGGTCGTTGAGCCGCAGCTCGACGCGGGTGCCGAAGTTCGACTGCGTGGCGATGCGGACGTCGTTCCAGCGGAGCATGCCGGCGACGACGTGGATGCCGTAACCGCTGCCGCGCTTGAGGATGTCGGCGACCGCGTCGTCCAGCTCCTCGAAGTCGTCGCGCAGCGCGCCGAAGCCGTCGATGATCAGCACGATCTCGGCGGAGGCCAGCTGCGGCAGCCGGCCCGCCGCGTGCAGCATCCGGAGCTGCTCGACGGAGTCGATGCCGTGCTCGCGGAAGAGGTCCTCGCGCAGGGCCAGCATGTTGCGTACTTCTTCGACCGTGCGGCCCGCGCGCTCGCGGTCGGCGCGGCCCGCGACGCCGCCCACGTGCGGCAGGTCCGACAGCGCCTGGAGGCCGCCGCCCACCAGGTCCAGGCCGTAGATGCCGACCTCCTGCGGGGTGTGGGTCAGCGCGACCGAGAGGGCGAGGGTGCGCAGCAGGGTCGTCTTGCCGGCGGCCGGGCCGCCGATCACGGCCGCGTGGCCGCCCGCGACCGTGAGGTCCAGGTACCACTGGCCCTGCCACTGCTTGGTCGGGTCGTCCAGCAGGCCGAGCGGGATCTGCAGCGGGCCGCGCCGCGCGGCGAGCTGCATGCCGCGCGCGCCGACCTCGACCGGCCCGGCGGCCTTGTCCAGGGCGACGGCGGCGGGCAGCGGCGGCAGCCAGATGCGGCGCACCGGATCGGCGGCGCCCTCCAGCTGGCCGACCATGACGCCCATCTCGGTCGGGCCGGTCTCGCGGCGCCGCGCCGCCGGCTCCTGCTCCCCGCTCTGCTCCGGCTCGCCGAGGGTGTTGAACGCCTCGTACTCCAGGGCCAGCGGCCCGGTGTCCTCGTCCTCGGCGCGCTGCACCGGGCCGCGGTAGGCGCCGGAGACGTAGCTCGCCTTGAAGCGCTCGTAGTGGCTGGTGTCGACCTTGAGGTAGCCGAAGCCGGGCAGCGGCGGCAGGTGGAAGGCGTCCGTGGTGTCCAGCACCGTGCGGGACTCGTCGGCGGAGAAGGTGCGCAGGCCGAGCCGGTACGAGAGGTAGGTGTCCAGGCCCTTGAGCTTGCCGCCCTCGATGCGCTGGCTGGACAGCAGCAGATGTACGCCGATGGAGCGGCCGATGCGGCCGATGGACAGGAACAGGTCGATGAAGTCCGGCTTGGCGGTGAGCAGTTCGCCGAACTCGTCGATGACGACGAAGAGGTGCGGCAGCGGTTCCAGGTCGGGGCGCTTCTCGGCGCGCAGCGTGGCGTAGTCCCCGATGTCGGCGACGTTGCCCGCGTTCTTGAGCACCTGTTGGCGGCGCTTGACCTCGCCGGCGAGCGAGGCGTGCACGCGCTCCACGAGGCCCGCCTGGTTCTCCAGGTTGGTGATGACACCGGCGACGTGCGGCAGGTCCGCGAACGGCGCGAAGGTCGCACCGCCCTTGTAGTCGACGAGGACCAGGGCCAGGTCCTCCGGCGGGTGGGTGGCGACCAGGGCCAGTACGAGCGTACGCAGCAGCTCCGACTTGCCGGAACCGGTCGCGCCGACGCACAGGCCGTGCGGGCCCATGCCCAGCTCGGAGGACTCCTTGAGGTCCAGCAGCACCGGCTCGTGGGAGTCGCTGATGCCGATCGGCACGCGCAGGAAGGCACGCTCGCCGCGCGGGGCCCACAGCCGCGACAGGTCCAGCTGCGCCACGTCGTCGATGCCGAGCAGCTCGGCGAAGTCCACGGGACCGGACAGCGGGGCGTCCACGAGGGACTCGGCGGACAGCCGCATCGGCGCGAGCATCCGCGCCAGGCCCTCGGCGAACGGGACGCTGACCTCGTCGACGGTGCCGTGCGCGCTGATCGGCTCCTGCTCGCGCAGGTCCTCGATCACCACCTGATCGCCGTTCACGGTGATCCGCACGCTGACCTGCCCCGGCTCCTGGACCCGCTGCTCCAGCAGGTGCAGGACGGTGACGCCCATGTCGCGCAGGCCGACCGCGTCATCGGGGCGCGGCAGGTCCACGGCGTCCTCGCCGTGCCCGTCGGACACCACGAGCAGCCGGGAGTTCATGGCCAGCGCGTCCCGGTTGGACAGGCCGCGGCGCACCTCGGCCGCGTACGAGGCGCGGCGGCGCAGCTCGGGGCCGATCTGCCGGGCGAGCTGGGGCGGGGAGGGGGCGATCCGGCGGGCGGCGACGGGCCCGTCGAACTGCTCGGTGTCGAGCAGATGCGGCAGCCACTTGGCCCACTCCCAGTCGGTGAGCCGGTCGCCCGGTACCGCCAGCGCCATCGCCACGTCGTCCGGCGCGTGGGTCGCGGAGGTCTGCACGAGCAGCGCGCGGGCGACGCGCAGGCAGTCCTCGCGCGGGCCGATGACGCTGATGTTGCCGACCCGGTCGAGCGGGACGGTGAGCGGGAGTTCGGTGCCGGTGCGGAAGCGGTCCATCAGCGCGGACGCCTCGTTGAGCATGAACCGGTCGGGCGGCGTGAGGACCGAGGAGCCCTGCTGGGCGACGGTCAGATCGCGGACCGGCATCTCGCCCGTGCCGACGCGCACGCGCAGGAAGTCGCCGTCCATCCGGCGGCGCTCCCACAGCCGGGCCGGGTCGCGCACGATGTCGTACAGCGCGTCCGGCGGCGGGTTGAGCACGTCGGCCTGCTCGCGCCGCTCGCGCTCCTCGCCGGACAGCTCCTCGCGCAGGTCCTCCAGGTAGGCGAGGTACGCCTCGCGCTGGGTGCGGCGGGTGCGCTGGGCCTTGCCACGCTGCGAGAAGGCGAGCCCGAGGGTGCCGATGAGGGTGACGACGACGATGATCGCGCCGAGCCCGGCGAACTGGCTGTTGCGCACGACCGTCATCATCACGACGGACGACAGGACACCCGCGACGGGCAGCAGCGACATCGCGATGTTGCCCGACTTGCCCTCGGGGAGGTTGGGCGGGGCCTCGATGGTGCGTGCCTCGGGTGCGGCCTGGGGCCGCGCGGTCCTGGCCGGGCGGTGGATCAGTCGGGTACTCATCGGCGTCCGTCACTCACGGTCGGGCTCGGCATGGGGATCAGTGGCGCTGCTGGGAGAGCCGGAACGCGTCCGCGGCGAGGCGGGTGGCGGCCTCCCTGGTGGAGCGCGCGAGGAGTTCGGTACGGATCGTGCCGCCGGCCGCCAGATGGCGGTCGTACGGGAGGACCTGCACGCCCGCCCCGGTGGACCGCAGCTTCTTGACGGCCTCGTCGAGGTCGAGTCCGCTGTGCGGCACGAGCTCGGTGAGGACGACGACAGTGCCGGCGATCACGTGCGGGGGCAGCCCCTGCATCCACTGGAGGATCGAGTACGTACTGGTGATGCCCTCCAGGGTGGCGGGGGCGGTCAGCACGCGGGCCTGGGCGGCGGAGAGCGCGACCCGGGCGACCTCGGCGGGCAGCGTCTCGCAGTCCACCACCGTCACGCCGAAGTACCGGCGCAGCGAGACCATCACCCGCTCGTACGCCCTGGTCTCCAGCATCGCGCCGATCTGCCCCTGGCTGCCGGGCAGCAGCCAGGCGTTGTTGGGCAGCTGGACGAGGTACCCGGTGACATCGAGCAGCGACATCTGGGGCTCGACGATGCCCGCCAGGTCGCCGGTGGTCCAGCGCAGCGTCTCGGCGCCGAGCCGCAGCGGCAGCGAGCCGAGCGACGGGTCGGCCTCGACGAACAGCACCGGGTCCTGCCGGTAGTGCGCGTACGCCGTGCCGAGCAGCGCGGCGACGGTCGACTTGCCCGAGCCACCGCGGATGGAGGTCACGGCGATCTGCCGGCCGGTGGTCACCGGCTGCTGGAGGACCTCGGCGGTGGCGGTGGTCTCGGCGACCTCGCGCGCGGCGGAGGAGGACACCGTACGGCGGAGGTTGCGCGTGGCCCGCGCGGCGAACGACTCGCCGTGCCGCGGCTTGCGCCCGGTGAGCGCGAGGCTCTTGTCCACGACGGGCCGGGAGTCGGGCGTGCGGTGCGCGCGTGCGCCGGGGGCGTAGCCGGCCTGGGCGTAACCGGCCTGCGCGTAGCCGGCCTGAGCGGGTACCTGCTGCTGGTACTGGGGCGGCTGCTGCTCGTACTGCGGTGCCTGCTGCTGGTACGCGGGCGCCTGCTGCTCGTACGGCGAAGCCTGCTGCGGGTGCTGCTGTTGGGGCGGGAGCGGCGCGGCCGGGTGGCCGGGCTGCTGCGGGGGCGCGGGGTGCTGCTGGGCCGCGGGCTGCCCGGGGGCGCCCTGCTGCTCCGCGGCAGGTCCTTGCGCACCCTGCGTGGCTTGGCCAGGGCCCTGCTGCGCCTGCTGGCCCTGCTGCGGCGTGCCCTGTGACGCGGCCCCGCCCCGCAGGTCACGCAGCACGTCGCCCTGCCAGTTGTCTCCGTTCGGCATGTCAGCCCTTCTTTTCCGCCCTGCTGCCCCGCCCGGAGCGCCTGCGCGTCGAACTCAGAACGTGTTGACCGTGTTGAGCATCAGAACTTGTTGAGCAGCTGTCCGTACACGCCGAACGCACCGACCGCGAGCGGGAAGAGCCCGATCACGCCGATGGATTCGACCAGGTCGGCCACGCGCCGCAGCCGGACCTGCACATGCTCGGGCGGCTGCACCGCCAGGACGAGCAGCGGCAGCACCGCGGCCGCGCACAGCACGACGAACGGCCCGGCGCCCCCGGAGTGGTCCAGCCACACCACGACCAGGCGCACGACGAGCACCGCCGCCGCGGCGAAGAGCGCCACGACCTCGGCCACCAGCGGGAAGGCACGCGCCCTGGAGAGCAGTACGAGGGCCACGAGCGCGGGCAGCGCCACGGTCCACACGCTCGGCGTCGCGGCACGGGTGAGCAGCCAGCTGCCGGCCGTCGCGGAGGCCGCGGTGACGATCGTCGCGAGGGCGAGGCCGCGGTGGGTGGCCGCGAGCGCGTTCCCCACCTGGTGGCGGCTGACGGACGTGCCGCCGGAGCGGCGGTCGTCGAGCGCGGTGAGCCCGGAGGCCATCAGGGCGAGCCGCGGCAGCAGGCCGAGCAGGATCACGGAGCAGACGGCCATCACGGCACCGAGCCGCACCGGGTCGTCCTGGAGGGCGGCGACCGCCTCCCACACCACGGCGATCCCGGCCGTGGCCGCGGCGCCGATGAGCCCGCCGCGGCCGAGCGGCGAGAAGTACCCGAGGAGCAGCAGCGTCACGACGAGCGCGCCGCCGACGGCGGCCAGCCGCGTGGTCCCCGACCAGGCGTAGGCGTCGGCGGCGGTCCAGGCGGTGAGGATGCCGAGGCCGCCGGAGGCGAGCAGCAGCGCCGTGGCGAGCCCGCGGTTGCCCTGCCCGATCTTCGCGACGAGCGCGCCGGCCGCGAGGAGCACGAGCGTGGCCGCGACCAGTACCCCCACGAGCGCGTCGAGCGCGAACTCGCGGCGGGCGAGCAGCGCGGCGACCACCGCGAAGGCGACCGTGGCCACGCCCGCGCTGACCCGGCGTGCGGCGGGCCGCCAGCGCCAGGTTTGCAGGTCCAGGTCGTCGGCCACCAGGTCGGTGACGTCGTGCACGACGGGGGCCGGCGGCGCCGAGTGGGCCCGGACGAGCCGGAGCACGGCGCCGTCCGCGACCTCCGCGGACGACAGCGTGCTGTCGTGCGGCAGCGCGGACCCGTCCGACGTGATCAGCTGCCGGGTCATCGGCCGCGACGCCGCCCGGTCGTCCAGCAGCTGCAGGATGTCCGGCAGCAGCTGCCCTATCGGGGTGTCGGAGGGCAGGACGATGTCGGCCCGGCGTCGCTCGCCGACCAAGGTCACCCGGCTCAGTTGCGCCCGGGATGTCGTTGTTGTGCTCACCACTTACGGGAACCTATCGTCGCGACGTTGAGGACTCGGGCCTGTACGGCGTTCCCATGTTACTGGTGCCCTGCCCATTCCCTTTTGCGCGGAATTCCGCCGCCCGTGCGCCGAATTCCCGCTTTATCCACCCGAGTTGCCGACGCGGAAGTCACCGGCAACTCGTCCTGCTCCCACCGGATTTCCCGGCTTCCTCCGTTTTAGTGCTGTTACTGCTTCTCCGACTTCTACTGCTTCGCTGCCTTCGTCGGCTGCTCGTACTGCTGTTCCTGGCGCTGCTGCTTCTCCTGCTCGGCCTTCTGCTGCGCCAGTGTGTGCTGGAGGAAGGACCAGCCGACGCAGCCCGCGCACAGCACGGCGGCGATGGCGATGCCGGCGAACACCTTGCCGATCCGCTCGTCCGCTGTTCGCCTCGCCCGCTGCGCGCCGAACAGCAGCGCGTCCCGCATCCTGCGCCGGCGTACCGCCACCGACTCCAGAAGCTGGCTGTCGTAATCCCGTGCCATACGTCTCGTCGTCCGTTGCCTCAGTCGTCCGTTGCGTCAGTATCGTCCGTTGCGTCAGTCGTCCGTTGCCTCGGGCGTCTCACTTTGCCTCGCAACATAAGGCATGGGTGAGGAAGCGGTACACCCCAGGGTCAGCCCTGAGCAATCCCCTGGAAGATCATGAAACAGATCCACAGCACGGGAATCAGGGCGATATACGCGAGCGGCCGCTGATGCACCGGCTTCCCCGGATCGGCCTGCCGGCCGTGCTGCCCCGGCGCGGGCGCCGGCAGCTTGCTGACCTTGCGCCGCGCGACAAGATTCCAGATCACGGTGAACGGCGTGAAAAGGAACAGCGAAAACGGGCTCCACCAGCCCTGCCACAGGGTCGCCGTCATCATCGTCCGGTAGACCGCGATGCCGCAGTTCCCGCACATCGGCCCGTCGTACTTCTGAAACCGCATCAGAATCAGAAACCCTTGATGCGCCCGAAACGTCACCCGCGCGGCAGGGCCCCCTCCACAGAACCGGCACCCTTCAGGACCGGGCTGCGGGGCCCCGTACGGCCCCTGCTGCGGCTGGCCGTAGGGCTGCCCGCCCTGGGGCGACATCCCGTACGGCGCCGGCGGCATCCCGTACTGGGGCTGCGGGGACATGCCATAGGGCGCGGGAGGCATGCCGTACTGCGGCTGCCCGGTCTGCGGCGGTCCGGGCTGCTGGGCGTACGGGTTGGCACTCGGCTGCTGCGGTGGCTGGGTGGGCGGCGGCGTGGTGATGGGATTCCCCGTGTCGTGTGGAAGTGGGCGGGCGGCGTACTGCGTTGTCCTGCCGGCTGCTGCCGAAGCCTCGGGCGTGGCGGCCGCACGTCCGGTGCGTGGTCCGGTGCGTGCGCCCTCGGCCTCGTACCAGGCGCGGAGCGACGCGACGGCGGCGTCCAGGAGGCCGCTCTGCACCGCCTCGTCGATCATTCCCTCGCTGATCCGCTCCCCGAGCACCAGCGCCATGGCCGCGCGGACGGCGTCGGCCGGTGACAGCCGTCCGTCCGGCGACAGCTGGGGAAGGGGGTTGGCCGACCACCGGTACTCGGTCGTGACGGCGACGCGCGAGCTCGCGCCAGGCCGCCGCGTCTTCCCGGTCGAGCGCGGCGATCAGGCGCTGGTCGTCGGCGGGGGTGACGGTACGGGCGAGTTCCTCGATCGCGGCCACATCGGAAGCAGCGGTGAGGGGGCCCACGCCGGGCTCACGACCGAGGAGGTCGAGGAGGTCCAGGGGTGCGACGCCGCGTTCACGCACGTCACGCACCTTGGCGTCGTACCACTCCAGCCCCGCCCTGTACGCGTCGATACTGCTCGCCTTGCGGTCCACCCAGCCGACATCGGCGGAGTCGCCCCAGGCGTACCCCATCACCTGTCCGTCGGGGGCGGCGACGCTGATGTAGCGCACGGGATCGGACATGTCGCTCAAGCTGTCTTGTCAGTCCGTCTTGGCGAGCGTCTCGACCGCGGTGGCGTTCGGGGCGTCGGTGAGGGAGTCCGGCACGGCACGGCCCTTGTTGCCCTCCGGGTTGGCGAGCAGCTCTTCGACGGCCTGGGACGGCAGGATGCCCCGCCCCTTGGCTTCCTCCAGCCTGGCGTGCCAGATGCCGCCCTCGGAGAACGCCCGGGGGCCGGCGGCCTCGCGCGGTTCCCACGCGGCGGCGTCGTCCTCGTCGTTGGCCCACACGTAACCGAGGACCGCGCCGCTCTGCTTGTCGACCACCGTGAAGTAACGGACCGGCTTGTCGGTGTGGACTTGGTAGCGCGGCGGCCCCGGCGACACGAGGTTGAAGTGCACGTCCTCGTCGAAGCGTGGGTTGATCGGTCGTTCGTTGTTCATGCCGTTCACATTCCTTTGGCTCGGGCTGATCTGCGACGAAGGCTACGGGCGCCTCGGCAGAACCTCCCCGTAGACGTGCCACTTGCCGTCCGTCTCGTCCATGAAGACACGCGTCACCTTGTACTCGGAGCCCTTGGCGAGGAGCAGCTCGCGTTCTCCGGGGTACTTGGAGAGGTGGTCGATCCACAGAGCGGGGGTGCCCTTCGCCACCCGCAGGTGCATGTGCACGGGCTTCATGTCGAACGGAGGCGGCGGCGTCTTGCCGAGTGCCGTCGAGGTGAACGCCTTGTCGTCGAACACACCGCCCTGCATCTCCAGCGGTGACTTCAGCGGACGGCCGTCGATCTTGATGTGGTCGACCCCGGTGCCGCGCACGATCATGAGGTCCTCGGGCACCGGGCGGGCGCCCATGACCTTGTCCATCTCCGAGATGGTGTGCTTGAGCGAGTCGTCCAGGTCGGTGCCGAAGCGCAGGTGGCTGTTGATCAGGTCGTACTCGTTGCCGCTGTAGGTCTTCAGCGCTTCCCGCGACTCGGTGGGCAGGTCGTCCAGGAACTCGTTCCAGTACGAATTGCCGTACTTCAGTCCCGCGGCGTTGTCGACGCTGGGCGCGGGATTCGTGCCGCGCGCCAGTTCGGCCATGGCCACTGCGTGCTTGTCGGCATCGCTGAGGCTTTCGAACTCCGTCCGCGACATGTGCGGCTTGTACTCGAACGGCTCCCCGGCGCCGCTGCCCGGCACGTCCGTGCCGCCGTGGCCCGGGGCGCCCGGCGCGTCGGTGCCGTGGTGCGCGGCGATGTCCGCCGCGTCATGGCCGAGGTCCGCGTGGTCGCCGTGGTGCGCCGCGTCGTCGCCGTGCCCGGCCGCGTCGTCGGCATGACCGTCACCGTGCCCGCCGTGCGTGCCG
>NZ_JBEPFC010000198.1:0-11701 GCF_040301705.1 Streptomyces sp. NPDC000151
CAGGGGGGACCCTGTGGGAGAGTAGGACGCCGCCGAACAATTTTTCAGCTCCGGTCCCTGAACCTTCTGGTTCAGGGACCGGAGCTTTTTTGTTTCGCCATTGCAGTGCGGCGCGTCACTTGCCGTTCACGTTCGGCCGCCAGCATCCGAGCCATGGGGACAAGTGGAACGCTTGAGTCGCTCGAGTCGGCGGGTATCGGCACCGGTGACGAGGTCGTGGTGCCGGCGTTCGGCAACGCCGAGGTCACCGAGGCCGTCGTGCGCGCCGGAGCCGTACCGGTCTTCGCCGACGTGGACCCGGACACCTACTGCCTCGACCCGGCCGCGGTGGCCGACGTCGTGAGCGCCAGGACCGCCGCCGTGATCGCCGTGCACCGCTTCGGACAGCAGGCCGACATGGCCAGGCTGCGGAAGCTGGGAGCGCGCCACGGGCTGCTGGTGCACGGCGCCGAGGAGCCGGGTGTCGCGCCCGGTGGCGCCGAGCGGCGGCGGGCGTACGCGACGTACTTCGACGGGCGGCTGCGCGGCGTCGTGACGCCCACGGAGCGCGCGCCGCACACGTACGAGCAGTACGTGGTCCGGGTGCCGGGCAACGGCCGGCCGGACCGCGACGCTTTCGCGCGGACGCTGCGGGCGAAGGGCGTGGCCTGCCGGGTGCCCGTGCCGGTGCCCGTGTACCGCATGCCCGCTTACCGCCGCGATCTGCTGCTGCCGCAGACGGAGCGGGCGTGCGACGAGACGCTGGCGCTGCCCGTGGGGGAGTCGTTGAGTCGCCGTGAATTGCACCGCGTAGTGAGCGCGTGCAATGCGCTCGGCGGGCTTCTCCAGCCGGCGTTCTGACCGCTGCCGGAGTTACCGGAGTAATGCGGGTGGGGCCGCTGTCGGGTAATTCCGATTTACCGGGAGTGTGCTGCTGACCTGGGCGGCAGGTGGTTCGAATCACGGCTGGGAGTCGGGTATAGTTAATGCCGTCGACGCGCCCCAATAGCTCAGTCGGCAGAGCGTCTCCATGGTAAGGAGAAGGTCTACGGTTCGATTCCGTATTGGGGCTCTGACGAGAAAGGCCCCCGCCAGCAGGCGGGGGCCTTTTTGTATTTGGGGGGGGGAACGGTCGGGGCCTTGAGGCGATGCCCCAAGGCCCCGATGACTTTCGGCCGTCCTACGGCGTCATTGCGTCGTGCACCGCCTCCGGCACCCGCATGGCGAGGATGGCCATGTCGTCCGAGGCGGGCTCGGCGGCGAAGCGTTCCACGGCGCGCAGGATGCGTGCGGCGACCGCGCCGGCCGTGAGGCCCGTACATGTCGTGAGGACGTCCGCCAGGCCGTCGTCGCCGAGCATCCGCGTGCCCTCACGGCGCTCCGTGACGCCGTCGGTGACGCAGAGGAGGACGTCGCCCGGGTCGAGGGTGACGGTCTGCGCGTAGAGCTCCAGGTCCTCCATGACGCCCAGCAGCGGCTGCGGTTCGGCGGCGGGTTCGACCGTGCCGTCCTGGCGCAGTCGCAGGGGCAGCGGGTGGCCCGCGCAGACGACCTTCAGTACGGCGCTGCCGTCGCGCTGGGGCCACAGTTCGCCGTAGAGGAGCGTGAGGAAGCGGCTGCGGGCGCCCTCGTCGAGGATCGCGGCGTTGAGGCGCTCGAGGACGGCGGGGCCGCCGAAGCCCTCGCGGGCGAGCAGGCGCAGCGCGTGCCGGGCCAGGCCCGTGACGGCCGCGGCCTCCGGGCCCGTACCGCAGACGTCGCCGATGGCGAAGCCGTACGCGCCGTCGCGGATGGGGAAGAGGTCGTAGAAGTCGCCGCCGACCTCGTTGCCCTCACCGGCCGCGCGGTAGATGACCTCGACCTCGACGCCGGGGACGTCGGGCAGTTCGGGCGGCAGCAAGCTGCGCTGGAGGGACTGGCTGATGGCCGTGCGTTCCGAGTACAGGCGCGCGTTGTCCAGGGCGAGCGCCGCTCGCCGGGAGAGGTCCTCGGCGAGTTCGAGGATCTCCTGGCGGAAGTGCTCCTCGGTGGGCTTGCCGAGGGTGAGCATGCCGATGACGCGGTTACGGGCGACGAGCGGCAGTACGACGGTCTCGCCGCCGACGGCCGAGGCGGTGGCCAGGGTGGCGCCGGGGCCGCTGGACGGCCGCGCGGAGGCGCCCAGTCCGAGGCTGCGCAACGAGGTCCGCAGGGCGGCGTCGTGGGCCGCGTCTCCTGGGGCGCTCCATACGCGGGCCCCGGGAGTGGGCACCGGCTCCGGCGGCGGGACCTTCTGCAGCAGGGTCTTGAGGCCGTCGATGCGGTCCTCGTCCTCGTGCAGCACGAAGGAGAGTTCGGGCTCGGACGCCTGGTCGGCGACGGTGTACACGGCGCACCAGGTGGCGAGCGTGGGGACCGTCATCTGGGCCATGAGGGCCAGCGTCTGATTGCGGTCCAGGGTGCCGGCGAGCAGGTCGGACGCCTCGACGAGGAAGGAGAGGGAGCCGCGGCGGAGCCGTTCCAGCTCGGTGAGGCGGGCGCGTTCAACGGCGAGCGCGATGCGGTCGGCGGCGAACTGCAGGCGCAGCGCCTCTTCGTTGGTGTACCGGCCGGGGGCCTCGGCCGCGACGCCGAGGGAGCCGGTGAGCCGGCCCTCGACCTTGAGGGGGACCGTGACGACCGAGCGCATGCCCGTACCGGAGAGCAGCGGGACGGCCCCCTGTACGGCCGTGAGGTCCTCGTGGACGGCCGGCATACGGGCGGAGCCGTAGCGGCCGCTGCCGGCCTCCACAGGGACGCGTGCGAAGCGCTGACGGGCGGAGGGCAGCCCCGTGGAGGCGCGGACCTCCAGCTCGGTCTCGTCGTCGGTGGCCAGGAGGAGGTACGCGGCGTCGCCGTCGAGCATGTCGCGGGCGCGTTCGACCGTGCGCTGCAGGAGGCCGTCGAGGTCGTCCGGCGCCGGGGAGCCGATGAAGACCTCGAACGGGTCGGCGGGGCCGTGCCCCTCGGACTGCTGGCCGGACGAGTCCGACGGGGTGCGCGGCGGGCTCTGGAGGACGGCGCGCTCGTGGTCGCGGACGAGGAGGCAGACCGTGGAGGGCTCGCCGTCGGCGTCGCGCACCCGTAGGTGCGAGGCGTACACGGGGACGACGCGGCCGTCGGCGCCCCTTATGCCGTAGCTGCCCTCCCAGCGGGAGAGCAGCAGGGCCTCGGCGATGCCGGTGCCCGTACCGGGGGTGTGCGGCCAGGCGGCGAAGTCGGTGAGGGGCTTGCCGATCACCTGTTCGGGCGCATAGGCGAAGAGTTCCTGCGCGTCCTCGTTCCAGGAGCTGATGCAGCCGCCGCGGTCGATCTGGACGACGGCGACGCGGACCCGGTGCTCGGCGACGGGGAGCGCGTCCACGGGCAGCGCGGGGCCGGCGGAACGGGTGCCGGCGGGGCGCTCGGGCAGGTCGAGCTGGAACCAGACGTGCTTCTGGGAGGGGGTGTACTCCACGCCCCAGCGGGTGGCCAGGGCGCCGCACAGCAGCAGTCCGCGGCCGCCCTCGCGGTCGGGGTGGGCGAGCGCCTGTCCGGAGCTCTGTACGGGCACCTCGCGCTCCGGATAGCGGTCGGCGACCTCGATCCGGACGCCGGTGTCGGTGCGGAGGCAGAGCACGTCGGCGGCGGTGCCGGCGTGCACGACGGCGTTGGTGACGAGCTCGCTGGTGAGGACGACGGCGTCGTCGATGATGTCGCCGTGGCCCCAGCCCTGGAGGGTGTCGCGCACGAAAGCCCGAGCCGTGGCGACCGAGCGTCCTACCGGCTCGAAGGTGGCAGCGGCCCGCGCGGTGATCACTGGTCTCCTCATGCGTGTGTCGGTGATCTGCTCCCCCATAGTCGCGGCGCCCCTCCGAATGCCCGTCGTGCTCGCGCCACCGCACCGGCCGTGCGGGTGGACAGCCGGAGCCCAGGGTACTTACCTTCGACGCCCGCATGGATGCCGGTCACGTGTGTTTCCCGCCCCGGGCTCGCCACGGACGGTATGCGATGCTGCCGAACTGTTATGGCCTGGTTGGGCCATGGTGAAACACTGGGAAGGCTTCAAGAGAAGGCCCGGGTAGAACGGTCGACCCTGCGGGAGGGACACGGTGGAGTCTGGCGGAGCGGCGCGGGGTGCAAGCACGCGCGCGAAAGGCGGACGCTCCCGCAACAACGGGACGACCGAGGTGGACACGGCGGCACTGAACCGCCTGCTGTCCGCCTTGGTGTCGATGCGGGACGGCAACTTCCGCAAGCGGCTGACCGTCTCCGGTGACGGGATCATGGCGGAGGTGGCGGCCGTCTTCAACGAGGTCGCCGACCGCAATCTGCACCTCACGGGCGAGCTGGCCCGGGTGCGGAGGGTCGTGGGACGTGAGGGAAAGCTCACAGAGCGGCTGGAAGTGGGGGCCTGCGAGGGCTCCTGGGCGGCCGCGATCGACGCGTCCAACGCGCTCGTGGACGACCTCGTACGGCCGGTCTCCGAGGTGGGCCGGGTGCTGTCCGCGGTGTCCGAGGGCGACCTCGAGCAGCGCATGGACCTGCGCACGCGGAGCAGCGACGGGACGACGGCGCACCCGCTGCGGGGCGAGTTCCTGAAGGTCGGCCGCACGGTGAACGGGCTGGTGGACCAGCTCTCGGCGTTCACCGACGAGGTGACCAGGGTCGCCAGTGAGGTCGGTACGGAGGGCAAGCTCGGCGGCCAGGCGCGCGTACGCGGAATGTCCGGTTCGTGGAAGGACCTCACGGATTCGGTCAACACGATGGCCTCGCGGCTCACCGCTCAGGTACGTGACATTGCTCTCGTCACGACCGCGGTGGCCAAGGGTGACCTGTCCAGAAAGGTCACCGTCCACGTCGCGGGCGAGATGCTGGAGCTGAAGAACACCGTCAACACGATGGTGGACCAGCTCTCGTCCTTCGCCTCCGAGGTCACGAGGGTGGCCAGGGAGGTCGGTACGGAGGGCGAGCTCGGCGGCCAGGCGGGGGTGCCGGGCGTCGCGGGCGTCTGGAAGGACCTGACCGATTCGGTCAACCTGATGGCCGGCAACCTCACGGCCCAGGTGCGCGGGATCGCGCAGGTGACGACGGCGGTCGCCAACGGCGATCTGTCCCAGAAGGTCACGGTGAGCGCGCGCGGCGAGGTCGCGCAGCTGGCCGACACGATCAACACGATGACCGAGACGCTGCGCACGTTCGCGGACGAAGTGACGCGGGTGGCGAACGAGGTCGGCGCCGAGGGCCAGCTGGGCGGCCAGGCGCAGGTGCCGGGCGCGGCCGGTACGTGGAAGGACCTCACCGACTCGGTGAACAACGCGTTCCGCAACCTCACCGGTCAGGTGCGGGACATCGCGCAGGTCACGACGGCGGTGGCCAACGGTGATCTGTCGCAGAAGATCACCGTCGACGTCTCCGGCGAGATGCTGGAACTGAAGAACACCGTGAACACGATGGTGGACCAGCTGTCCTCCTTCGGTGCCGAGGTCACGCGGGTGGCCCGGGAGATCGGTGTCGAGGGTGAGCTGGGCGGCCAGGCGCAGGTGCCGGGTGCCGCCGGTACGTGGAAGGACCTCACCGACTCGGTGAACACGGCCTTCCGGAACCTCACCGGCCAGGTGCGCAACATCGCCCAGGTCACGACGGCGGTGGCCAACGGTGATCTGTCGCAGAAGGTCACGGTCGACGTCTCCGGCGAGATGCTCCAGCTGAAGAACACCGTGAACACGATGGTGGATCAGCTGTCCTCGTTCGCCGACCAGGTCACGCGGATGGCCAGGGACGTGGGTACGGAGGGCAGGCTGGGCGGCCAGGCCCAGGTTCCGGGTGTGAGCGGTACGTGGAAGGAACTGACCGACTCCGTCAACTTCATGGCGGGGAACCTCACGTCCCAGGTGCGGCAGATCGCGCAGGTGACGACGGCGGTCGCGCGGGGTGATCTGTCGCAGAAGATCGACGTGGACGCCCGCGGCGAGATCCTGGAGCTGAAGAACACCATCAACACGATGGTCGACCAGCTCTCGGCATTCGCGGAGCAGGTCACCAGAGTCGCCCGTGAAGTGGGTACGGACGGCCGGCTGGGCGGTCAGGCGCAGGTGCCGGGTGTGGCCGGCGTGTGGCGGGACCTGACCGATTCGGTGAACGGTATGGCGGGCAACCTGACCGCTCAGGTCCGCAACATCGCACAGGTCGCGACCGCGGTCGCCCGTGGTGACCTCTCCCAGAAGATCGACGTGGACGCCCGCGGCGAGATCCTGGAGCTGAAGAACACTCTGAACACGATGGTGGACCAGCTGTCCTCGTTCGCCGACCAGGTGACGCGGGTGGCCCGCGAGGTGGGCACCGAGGGCATCCTGGGCGGCCAGGCCGAGGTCCAGGGCGTCAGCGGCACCTGGAAGGACCTCACCCAGTCCGTCAACTTCATGGCGAACAACCTCACCTCGCAGGTACGGAACATCGGCGAGGTGACGACCGCGGTGGCCCGCGGCGACCTCTCCAAGAAGATCACCGTCGACGCCAAGGGCGAGATCCTCGAACTGGTCACGACCGTCAACACGATGGTGGACCAGCTCTCGCTGTTCGCCGAGCAGGTGACGCGGGTGGCCCGTGAGGTGGGTACGGAGGGCCAACTGGGCGGCCAGGCCCGGGTGCCGGGCGTGACCGGCATCTGGAAGGACCTCAGCGACAACGTGAACCTGATGGCCAACAACCTGACCATCCAGGTGCGGAACATCTCCCAGGTCTCCGCGGCGGTGGCCAACGGTGACCTGACCAAGAAGGTCACGGTCGAGGCGCGCGGCGAGGTCGCGACGCTGGCCGACACGGTGAACACCATGGTGACGACCCTGTCGTCGTTCGCCGACGAGGTGACACGGGTCGCCCGTGAGGTGGGCACCGACGGGATCCTGGGCGGTCAGGCCCGGGTGCCGGGCGTCGCGGGGACGTGGAAGGACCTCACGGAGTCGGTGAACTCCATGGCGTCCAACCTGACCGGCCAGGTGCGGAACATCGCGATGGTCACGACGGCCATCGCGAAGGGTGATCTGACCAAGAAGATCGACATCGACGCCCGGGGCGAGATCCTGGAGCTGAAGACGACGATCAACACGATGGTCGACCAGCTGTCGTCCTTCGCCGAGCAGGTCACCCGGGTGGCCCGCGAGGTGGGTACGGAAGGCCAGCTGGGCGGTCAGGCGCAGGTGCGCGGCGTGGCCGGTACCTGGAAGGATCTGACCGAATCGGTGAACGAAATGGCGGGGAACCTCACCCGTCAGGTGCGCGCGATCGCCGCCGTCGCCGCGGCGGTGACCCTCGGCGACCACAACGTCCGCATCGACGTGGACGCGGCCGGCGAGATCCTGGAGCTCCAGGACAACGTCAACACGATGATCGCCACGCTCCGCGAGACCACGCTCGCCAACGAGGAACAGGACTGGCTGAAGGGCAACCTCGCCCGGATCTCCGGTCTGATGCAGGGCCGCCGCGACCTCAAGGACGTCGCGAAGCTCATCATGAGCGAGCTGTCGCCCGCGGTCTCCGCACAGCACGGCGCGTTCTTCCTCGCCACGTCGGCCGACGACAACCAGGAGATCGGCGCGGACGGCGGTGAGGCGGGCGACTACGAACTGCGGCTGACGGGCTCGTACGGCTATTCGATGGGCGCGATGCCCACCACCTTCGTTCCGGGCGAGACGCTCATCGGCACCGCGGCCGAGGAGAAGCGCACCATCCTGGTGGAGAACGTGCCGTCGGGGTACCTGAAGATCTCCTCCGGACTGGGCGAGGCGCCGCCGGCCAACGTGATCGTGCTGCCCGTGCTCTTCGAGGACAAGGTGCTGGGCGTCATCGAACTGGCGTCGTTCCAGCCGTTCACGCAGATCCAGAAGGACTTCCTCAGCCAGATCGCGGAAATGATCGCGACCAGCGTCAACACGATCTCGGTCAACACCAAGACCGAGATCCTGCTGAGCCAGTCCCAGGAGCTGACCGAGCAGCTCAAGGAGCGCTCGGCGGAGCTGGAGAGCCGGCAGCGCGCGCTGGAGCTGTCCAACTCCGAGCTGGAGGAGAAGGCGGAGCAACTGCGCAAGCAGAACCGCGACATCGAGGTGAAGAACACCGAGATCGAGGAGGCGCGGCAGGTTCTGGAGGAGCGCGCCGAGCAGCTCGCGGTCTCGATGCGGTACAAGAGCGAGTTCCTCGCGAACATGTCGCACGAGCTGCGTACGCCGCTCAACTCTCTGCTGATTCTCGCCAAGTTGCTGGCCGACAACGCCGAGGGCAATCTCTCGCCGAAGCAGGTGGAGTTCGCCGAGACGATCCACGGCGCGGGCTCGGACCTGCTCCAGCTGATCAACGACATCCTGGACCTGTCGAAGGTCGAGGCGGGCAAGATGGACGTCAGCCCGACCCGGATCGCGCTGGTGCAGCTGGTGGACTACGTCGAGGCGACGTTCCGGCCGCTGACCGCGGAGAAGGGCCTGGACTTCTCGGTACGGGTCTCCCCGGAGCTGCCCGCGACGCTGCACACCGATGAACAGCGCCTCCTTCAGGTGCTGCGCAACCTGCTCTCCAATGCGGTGAAGTTCACCGACTCCGGAGCGGTGGAGCTGGTCATCAGGCCGGCCGGTTCGGACGTCCCCGTGGCCATCCGCGAGCAGCTCCTGGAGCACGGCGCGCTGCGCGACGCGGACGCGGACATGATCGCCTTCTCGGTGACGGACACCGGCATCGGCATCGCGTCCAGCAAGATGCGGGTGATCTTCGAGGCGTTCAAGCAGGCGGACGGCACGACGAGCCGGAAGTACGGCGGTACGGGCCTGGGCCTGTCCATCAGCCGCGAGATCGCGCGGCTCCTGGGCGGCGAGATCCACGCGGCCAGTGAGCCGGGCCGCGGCTCGACGTTCACGCTGTACCTGCCGTACAACTCGGGCGGGCTGCCGCCGCAGGGCTATCCGCAGCTGGTCGCGGGCGGCTTCGCGATGGACGCGGAGGCGCACGACGCGGAGATCGCCGAGCAGGAGGCGGCGGCGGACCGCGCGGCGGAGGAGCAGCCGACGACTCCGGACGCCGCGGTCTCGGGCCTCAACCGCCGTCGCCGGCGCGGGCTCACGGGTGCGGCGCCGCGGCCCGCGCTGCCGGCGCTGCCCAGTGGGCCGACCGTCTCGCAGTCGCAGCAGTCCGCCGACGAGCCGTGGATGGGCAGCGGACAGGACCTGGTGGCGCCGTCCTCCGAGGGCGGCGGTTTCCACGGCGAGAAGGTGCTGATCGTCGACGACGACATCCGCAACGTCTTCGCGCTCACCAGCGTCCTGGAGCAGCACGGCCTGTCGGTGCTGTACGCGGAGAACGGCCGTGAGGGCATCGAGGTGCTGGAACAGCACGATGATGTGACAGTGGTGCTGATGGACATCATGATGCCGGAGATGGACGGTTACGCCACGACCGCGGCGATCCGCCGGATGCCGCAGTTCGCCGGCCTGCCGATCATCGCCCTGACCGCCAAGGCCATGAAGGGCGACCGGGAGAAGAGCATCGAGTCCGGGGCTTCGGACTACGTGACGAAGCCGGTGGACACCGACCATCTGCTCTCGGTGATGCAGCAATGGATGCGCGCGGAGTGACGGGGCGTACGCGGAGAGGCCGGACCTCGCCCCATATGCTGACTCCCTGTGGTCGCGCACGTGTGGGAGCACGGTATTCGGGGAACCTTCTGGTCTCCCGCTGCGTTTCTGCTACGTGCACGGTGACATAGCGGTGACAGGGTGTGGCGACAGGCGGGGTGCGGCTACCATGACCGGCACAAGTACGGGCGGCATGACGGAGCCGTCCCCTGGGGCGGCGTCCGGTGGAGTGCCGGGGCGAGGAGGACGGGCCATGGTGCAGAAGGCCAAGATCCTCCTGGTCGATGACCGGCCGGAGAATCTGCTGGCGCTGGAGGCGATCCTCTCCGCGCTCGATCAGACGCTGGTGCGGGCATCGTCCGGGGAGGAAGCGCTCAAGGCGCTGCTCACCGACGACTTCGCGGTGATTCTGCTCGATGTGCAGATGCCGGGGATGGACGGGTTCGAGACCGCGGCGCACATCAAGCGCCGCGAGCGGACGCGCGACATCCCGATCATCTTCCTCACGGCGATCAACCACGGCCCGCACCACACCTTCCGCGGCTACGCGGCCGGTGCGGTCGACTACATCTCCAAGCCGTTCGATCCGTGGGTGCTGCGCGCCAAGGTCTCGGTCTTCGTCGAGCTGTACATGAAGAACTGCAAGCTGCGGGAGCAGGCGTCGCTGCTGCGGCTGCAGCTGGAGGGCGGCCAGACGGCCGGCGACGAGGACGCCAAGGAGGCGGCGGGGCTGCTCTCCGCGCGGCTGGCGGCCGTCGAGGAGCAGGCCGAGGCGCTGTCCAAACAGCTGGACGAGTCGGCGGACGCCGCCGCCGTGGCGACGGCCGCCCATCTGGAGCGGAAGCTGACCGGACTGCGCCGCGCACTGGACGCCCTGGAGCCGGGCGCGGGCAACAGCGACACGCCGTCCGTGCCGTCGCAGAACTGACGCCGCGGCGCCGGGCGTACGGCGCCGGCGCCGCCCGGCCGCGGAGCTGACCCTGCGGCAGCTCCCGGCGCTGTCCCGGGTGTTGGGCCCGGAGTCGGCCAACCGCCCATATGGCGCGTTGGTTACGACACGAACGGGTGAAGGCCCGAGTGCCCGTGTCACCCCGGGCCGTCGCCTGTAACCTCGTCACCATGGCCTCACGTACGTCCGGCAAGGGTTCCCAGAGCACGGCGGGCCCCTCGAAGCAGCGCGCCGGGCGCCCCGGGGGCGCCGCCAAGAAGACCGCGGCGAAGCCGCCCGCCGCCAAGAAGGCGGCGGCGAAGAAGGCGCCGCCCAAGAAGGCCGCGGCCGCGAAGAAGGCCCCCGCGAAGAAGGCGGTGGCGAAGAAGCCCGCGCCGTCGCCGACCGGGGGCGTCTACCGCGCGGTGCGCGCCCTCTGGCTGGGCCTCGCGCACACCGTCGGCTGGCTCTTCCGCGGCATGGGGCGCAGCGCGAAGAATCTCGACCCGGCCCACCGCAAGGACGGCCTGGCGCTGGCCCTGCTCGGCCTCGGCCTGGTGATCGCGGCGGGCACGTGGGCCAATCTGAACGGCCCGGTCGGTGACGTCGTCGAGCTGCTGGTGACCGGCGCGTTCGGCCGGCTGGACCTGCTCGTACCGATACTGGTCGGCGGCATCGCCGCCCGTGTCTTCTTCCGCCCCGAGCAGCCGGAGGCGAACGGGCGGATCGGCATCGGGCTCTCGGCGCTGGTGGTCGGCGTGCTCGGGCAGGTCGCCATCGCCTGCGGGTCGCCGGACCAGGACGATGTGGCGGGGGTGCGGGACGCCGGCGGCTATCTGGGCTGGGCCGTGTCCAAGCCGCTGCTCTTCATGGTCGGGCAGACCCTGTCGGTGGCGCTGCTGGTACTGCTGACCGTCTTCGGCCTGCTGGTGGTCACCGCGACCCCGGTCACGGCCATTCCGCGGCGGTTCCGCGCGCTCGGCGTCCGGCTGGGCCTGCTGGAGACGTACGAGCCGGACGCCGACGCCTTCGCCGACGAGCCGCGCGAGCAGCCCGCCCGCAGGGGCCGTCGGAGCCGCTCCGAGGAGCTGGAGGCGTCCCCGGAGGCCGCGGAGGAGGCCGCGCTCGCCAAGCGCCGCAAGCCGCGCCGTACGGCCGCTGAGCCGGTCGCCGAGCC
>NZ_JBEPFC010000199.1:0-11566 GCF_040301705.1 Streptomyces sp. NPDC000151
GCAGCGCCGCCGTCCAGCTCGGCCGGGCCGCCGGCGCCCGCGTCATCGGGGTCGTCGGCGGCCCCGAGAAGGCCGCGGTCGCCCGGGAACTCGGCTGCGACGTGGTCATCGACCGGCGCGCCGAGGACGTCATCAAGGCCGTGAAGGAGGCCACCGGCGGCCGCGGCGCCGACGTGATCTACGACCCGGTGGGCGGCGACGCGTACGCCCAGTCCGCCAAGTGCGTGGCCTTCGAGGGCCGCATCATCGTCGTCGGCTTCGCCAGCGGCACGATCCCCAGCCCCGCCCTCAACCACGCGCTGGTGAAGAACTACGCGATCCTCGGCCTCCATTGGGGCCTGTACGCCAGCAAGGAGCCGGCCGCCATCGGCGCCTGCCACGAGGAGCTGACCAAGCTCGCGGCGCAGGGCGTCATCAAGCCGCTGATCGGCGGCCGGGTGCCGCTCGACGGCGCCGCCGACGCGGTGCAGCGGGTCGCCGACGGCGTCACCACCGGACGCCTGGTCGTCCTCCCCGGAGAGGCAAGTGCCCGATGACCGCAGAGCCCACCGCACGCCCGGTCGACGCCGAGGAGCTGCGCCGGCGCACCGCCGAGCTGCTCGCCGCCCATCCGCCCGCCACCACGGAGCGCCTGGACTTCCTGCGCGCCCGCTTCGCCGCCGGCCTCGCCTGGGTGCACTTCCCCGAAGGGCTCGGCGGCCTGGGCGTGCCCCGCGCCCTGCAGGCCGTCGTCGACGAGGAGCTGACGGCCGCCGGGGCGCCCGACAACGACCCGGGACGGATCGGCATCGGCCTGGGCATGGCAGCGCCCACCATCCTGCGGTACGGCACCGAGGAACAGAAGCAGCGCTTCCTGCCGCCCCTGTGGACCGGCGAGGAGGTCTGGTGCCAGCTCTTCAGCGAGCCCGGCGCCGGCTCCGACCTCGCGGGGCTCGCCACCCGTGCTGTGCGCGATGGTGACAGCTGGGTCGTGGACGGCCAGAAGGTCTGGACGTCCGGCGCGCACAAGGCCCGCTGGGCGATCCTCATCGCCCGCACGGACCCGGACGCGCCCAAGCACCGCGGCATCACGTACTTCCTCTGCGACATGACCGACCCCGGTGTCGAGGTGCGGCCGCTGCGCCAGATCACCGGCGAGGCGGAGTTCAACGAGGTCTTCCTGACGGGCGTGCGGATTCCCGACAGCCGCCGGCTCGGCGAGGTCGGCGCGGGCTGGAAGGTCGCGCAGACCACCCTCATGAACGAGCGGGTCGCCATCGGCGGCGCCCGCATCCCCCGTGAAGGCGGCATGATCGGCGTCGCCGCCGCCGACTGGCGGGACCGCCCCGAACTGCGCACCCACGACCTGCACCAGCGGCTGCTGCGCCTGTGGGTGGACGCCGAGGTGGCCCGCCTCACCGGTGAACGGCTGCGCCAGCAGCTCATCCAGGGCCAGCCCGGCCCCGAAGGCAGCGGCATGAAGCTGTCGTTCGCGCGCCTCGCCCAGGAGATCAGCGGCTGGGAGGTGGAGTTCCTCGCCGCGGACGGCCTCACGTACGACAGCTGGACGCACACCGGCTCCGACGTACTGAGCTTCACCGGGCGCGAGGCGGGCTACCGCTACCTGCGCGCCAAGGGGAACAGCATCGAGGGCGGCACCTCCGAAGTGCTCCTCAACATCGTCGCCGAACGCGTGCTCGGCCTGCCGTCCGAGCCGCGCACCGACAAGGACGTCGCGTGGAAGGACCTGCCCCGATGACCGACCAGCAGACTCTGCCGGACGCCACGGCGTCCGAGCTGCCCGAGGGTCCGGACCTGCTCTACTCCGAGCCCGAGGACGACCTGCGCGCCGCCGTACGGTCCCTGCTGGCCGACCGCGGCGGCCCGGCCGGGGTCCTCGCCGAGCTGGAGTCGGGCCGCACGCACGACGCCGCCCTCTGGCGCTCGCTCGCCGCCGACATCGGGGCGGCCGGGCTGCTGGTCCCCGAGAAGCTCGGCGGCCAGGGCGCGGGCCCCCGGGAGGCGGCCGTCGTCCTGGAAGAGCTGGGCCGGGCCGTGACGCCCGTGCCGTACCTGACGAGCGCCGTGTTGGCGGTCACCGCCCTGCTCGGCTGCGACACCGGCCGGGACGACGTCGCGCGGCTGCTCGCCGCGCTGGCCGGAGGCGAGCGGATCGGCGTACTCGCGCTGCCGCTGCCGACCGCGCCCGCCGGGCCGCTGGAGCCGCCCGTACGGGCCGGGGTCGACGGCGCCCTGCTCGGCACCGTCCCCTCGGTCGCCGACGCGGCAGCCGCCGACGTGCTGCTCGTACCGGTGCGCGCGGCGGACGGCATCGAGCTGTACGCCGTGGACACCGATGCGCCGGGGCTGCACATCGAGACGGTCACCCCGCTGGACCTCACCCGTCCGCTGGCCCGCGTCACCTTCGACGGCGCGGCGGGCCGCCGGCTGGCCGGTACCGACCGGGCGGGCGGGGCCGTGCGGAAGGCCCTGCTCACGGGGGCCGGACTGCTCGCCTCCGAACAGCTCGGCATCGCCGAGTGGTGCCTGACCGAGCTCGTCGAGTACACCAAGCAGCGCCACCAGTTCGGCCGCCCGGTCGGCTCGTTCCAGGCGCTCAAGCACCGCATGGCCGCGCTCTGGCTGGAGGTGGTGTCGGCGCGGGCGGCGGCGCGCAACGCGGCGGACGCGCTGGCCACCGACAGCGCGGACGCCCCGGTGGCGGTGGCCGTCGCTCAGGCGTACTGCGCCCCGGTCGCGGTCCGCGCGGCAGAGGAGTGCCTTCAGCTGCACGGCGGCATCGGCATGACGTGGGAACACCCGGTGCACGTCTTCCTCAAGCGCGCCAAGAGCGACGAGATCGCCCTCGGTGCGCCCGGCCGCCACCGCGCGTCCCTCGCCGAACTGGTGGACCTCACGGCTCCGTAGGAGCCGGCGGGCACACCGGATGCCGGCCGACGGCTGTGGGGGCCGTCGGCCGGCGTCGCAGGTCAGCTGAGGCGGGGTGCGACCAGGCCGTCGAGCAGGGCTTGGAGGCCGCTTTCGAAGAGCCCGTCGAGGTCCAGGTCATAACCGTCGGCGCCGAAGGACTCCCGGAGCCGGGCGAACATCGGGTACCGGCCCGAAGCGGCGATCTTCCCGAAGGCATCTTCCTGCGCCTCCAGCCACTGCTCCTGGGAGAGGCCGCTCACGCTTTCGGCGTGCGCTTCCCGTTCGAGGTGGACGGCGAGCCCCTGGACGTGGCTGTAGAGCAGCACGTTGATATTCAGCATGGCGGTCCCGTCGAGCCCGAGGCCGTCCAGGCCGGCGAGCATCCACTCCGAGTACGCCATCAGGTTCGGCAGCGCCAACGGGCGCGTGAGCGGGGCGAGCTGCGCCAGCCAGGGGTGGGCGCGGTGCAGCGCCCAGAGGGCCCTGGCGCCCGTCTCCAGGCGCGTCCGCCGGCAGGCGGGCGGCTCGGCGGGGTACTCGATGTCGCCGAGCACGCTGTCCGCCATCAGCAGGACCAGTTCGTCCTTGCCGTTCACGTACCGGTAGGGGCTCATCGCCGCGGCCCCCAGGCGGGCCGCGACGCCGCGCATCGACACGGCCGCCAGCCCTTCCGCGTCGGCGACCTCGACGGCCGTGCGCACGATGCGGGCGCGGGTCAGCTCATGGTCGGAGGGGGCCGCCGCACGGGTGCCGCGAGAGAGGCCTGCGGGACGCCGGGACGGTGCCACCACCGTGCCGGCCCGCGGCCGGGCCTCCACGAGGCCCTCTTGACGCAGCGCGGTCAGCGCCTTGGTGGCCGTCGCCAGCGCGACGTGCCACTCCTCGGCGATCCGCCGGGTGGACGGCACCCGGTCACCGGCGACCAGCTCGCCGTCCTCGATGCGCCGCCGGATCTCCCCGGCGATGCGCAGGTACGGCGGAAGATTTTCCGCGGTCATCGCGCCCCTCCCTCGGCTGTACTAGGACAGAGGCTAGCAGCCAGGAGGGTTCCCCGGACGCTTTCTGTTCTAGAACAGACGGGAAATAAGCCCCTGTGGAGCGGCTTTCCCCGGTGCCGCGTACGGCGTACATTCAGCGCGTACACCGTACGTACTGCATGAGGGGGACCCCATGAGAGCCAGGACCGTGCTCGTCTCAGGAGCCGGCCTCGCCGGCCTCGCCACCGCCTACTGGCTGCGCCACCACGGCTACGAGCCGACCGTCGTCGAGCGTGCCCCGGGCCTGCGTCCGGGCGGGCAGGCGATCGACGTCCGTGGCGTCGCGCTGGACGTCCTGGACCGGATGGACCTGCTGACGGACGCGCGCCGGCTGCGCACTCGGATGCGCGGGATGTCGATGCTCGATGGCGCGGGGGAGGAGCTGTGGCGCTCCACCGAGATGGCCTACAGCAGCGGCCGGCTCGACAGCGACGACATCGAGCTGCTGCGCGACGACCTCACCGGGTTGCTGTACGAGCGGGCGCGCGACGGCGTCGAGTACCTCTTCGGGGACTCCATCGCCTCTCTCCAGGAGCGGCCCGACGGTGTACGTGTCGGCTTCGAAGGCGGTCGCAGCCGCACCTTCGACCTCGTGGTCGGTGCGGACGGGCTGCACTCCACGGTGCGCAGGCTGGCCTTCGGTGCCGAGCCGGAATTCCTCCGCCATCTCGGCGCCTACGTGGGCGTGTTCAGTACCGGCAACTTCCTGGAGCTCGACGACTGGCAGGTGTGGCTCCAGGAAGGCGACGCGACGTACTGCGTCTACCCGGCGCGCGGCAACAGTGAGCTCAGGGCCACGCTCGGCTTCACCTCCGGGCCGCTCGCACATGACCACCGCGACCCCGAGGGGCAGAAGGCGCTCCTTCAGGAGCGGCTGGGCCACTTGGGCTGGGAGACGCCGAGGCTGCTGACGGCTATGCGGCAGGCGCCCGACTTCTACTTCGACGCGATGGCGCAGATCCATCTGGACCGCTGGACCGCCGGCCGGGTGGCGCTCGTCGGGGACGCCGGTTACTGCCCCTCCCCGCTGTCCGGCCAGGGCACGAGCCTGGCCTTGGTGGGTGCCTACGTGCTCGCCGCCGAGCTCGGCCGGGCGGCGGAGGCTGGCCACCGTGCCGCGTTCGACCGCTACGAGGCGCGGCTGCGCCCCTTCGTCACCCGTAATCAGGCGCTGGCCACGGAGAACCCCGCCGGGCCCGCCCCCGAGGAGTCGATCGAGGCGGCCAAGAATGCCCTCGCGCTCGATGGTTGACCGTTCCACTTTTGTGCCTGCCTCACCGGGCGCGCGGCGCCCCACTGGCCGGGCGGCGCCCCACCGAGCATGTCGGAAAAGTGAAGTTCGGGTAGCGTCGTACGCATGAAGGTCGCACCCCGACGACCCGCCTTCCGGACGGTGCCGGCCCTGTCGGCCGCCGGTGCGGCGCTGCTGCTCGCGGTGGCGCCCGTCGCGGCTCCGGTGGCACCGGCCGCGTACGGGGCGCCTGCGGGGGCCGTCGTCGCCTCCGTGGCGCGCGACGACAAGGGCCTGGACGCGGCGGCCGACGCGCTCTCCAAGGGGCCCGTGTACGTCGACCCGCGGGCCGCGGGGCGGCTGCCGAACGGGCAGGCCGACGCCATGGCGAGCGACATCGAGGAGGCCGGGAAGCCGGTCTTCGTGGCCGTGCTGCCCGCGACCTCCGATTACCCGCCCGCGACGCTCTTCGAGGACCTGCGCACCCGGGTCGGCATCCGGGGCGTGTACGCGGTCCAGCTGGGCGACCGCTTCGACGCGCGCGCCGACGGGGGCGTGATGTCCCAGGAGTCGGTACGCCACCTCGTGGGTGCCGCCCAGCGGGCACACCCGGGTGACGCGACCGCGCAGCTGAAGGACTTCGTCGCGCAGGCCGACAAGCAGGTGGCGGACGGCACGCCGAAGTCCTGGCACGGCGCGGGCGGCAGCGGCGTCAGCACGGGCGCGCTGGTCGGGCTCGGGGCGCTCGTCGTCCTCGGGGCGGGCGGCGCGTACACGATCTCCCGCCGGGCCAAGCGCCGGCGCGAGGCCGACGAGCAGGCCGCGCTGGACGCGCTGCGGGTCGTGGTGGACGAGGACATCACCGCCTACGGGGAGGAGCTGGACCGGCTGGACTTCCGGCCCGGCGAGCCGGGCGCCGACGACCTGATGCGCGCCGACTACGCACAGGCCCTGGACGCGTACGAGAGCGCCAAGCAGACGATGGCGCAGGCGCGGCACCCCCAGGACGTGCGGAAGGTGACCGAGGTGCTGGAGGGCGGCCGGTTCGCGCTCGCCACGCTGGCGGCCCGGCGGGAGGGCAGGCCGCTGCCGGAGCGCCGGCCGCCGTGCTTCTTCGACCCGCGGCACGGCCCGTCCGTCGCCGACATGCGCTGGGCGCCACCCGGGGGCGCTGAGCGCATGGTCCCGGTCTGCGCGGCCGATCAGGCGCGGCTGGCGGACGGTCAGGAGCCGATGACCCGTACGGTGCGCACGCCTTACGGGGAGGACCGCCCGTACTGGGACGCGGGGCCGGTCTACACGCCCTGGGTGGGCGGCTACTACGGGATGCTCGGCGGCGGGCTGTTGCCCGGCCTCTTCCTGGGCACCATGCTCGGCTCCTCGATGATGGGCCCGGCCGCCTACGGGTGGGGCGACGGTGGGTACTACGGGGACGGCGGTGGTGGGGACTACTCGGGCGGCGACTTCAGCAGCGGCGACTTCGGGGGCGGCTTCGGGGACGGCGGGGGCTTCGGGGGCGGCGGCGGATTCGGCGGCGGCTTCGGCGACTGAGGCCGGGCTTCCCGGCGTGCGGCCGGGCTTCCGCGTGTAAGGACCGCGACTGCGCGCACTCTCTTACGTGCTGTTTAATTGCAAGCCATTCGCAAAAACTTTGCCATGGCATGAGACGGCATGAAGCAAGAGGAGAGTGGTGCATGTCCGCCCGGTCGATACGAGGAGCGGCCGCGACGGCCCTGGCGACGACGCTGGCCCTCGGTGCCGCGGCCTGCTCCACGCCGTCCGACGGCAAGGGTGCCGCGGGCGCCGAGGACTCCGCCGTGGTCGGCATCGCGTACGAGCCGGACAGCCTCAGCCCGCTGCTGGGCTACGGCAAGGACGGCAACTCCAAGATCTTCGACGGGCTGCTCACCCACGATGCGGATCTGCGGCTCAAGCCCGCGCTCGCCACGAAGCTCCCCGAGGTTTCCGACGACGGCCGGACGTATACCTACACGCTGCGCAAGGGTGTGGAGTTCAGCGACGGCAAGCCCTTCACGGCCGACGACGTGGTCTTCACCTACCGGACCATCCTCGACGAGAAGACCAACAACGCCTCCAAGGCCGAGCTCGACGCGATCGACGGCATCGAGAAGAAGGACGACCGCACGGTCGTCTTCCACCTCAAGTACCCTTACGCGCCGTTCGCCGAGCGCACCGTCCTGCCCATCGCCCCGCAGCACGTCGCCGGCGCGCAGGACGTGAACAACGGGTCCTTCACCACCCACCCGGTCGGCACAGGGCCGTACGTCCTCACCCACTGGTCCAAGGGCGAGAAGCTCAGCTTCAAGGCCAACCCGCACTACTGGGGCGGCGCGCCGAAGGTGAAGAACTTCACCATGGCGATCATCAAGGACGACGACGTGCGCGCCACCCGGCTGCGCTCCGGCGACCTCGACGGCGCGATCCTGCCGCCGAACCTCGCCGCCACCTTCAAGTCCGCGCAGGACAAGAAGACGTACACGGCCAAGACCTTCGACTACCGCAACGTCACGCTGCCCAGCGCGAACCCGGTCACCGGCGCCAAGGCAGTGCGCCGCGCCCTGGACCTCGCCGTGGACCGCGACGCCATGGTCAAGGGCATCCTCAACGGCGCGGGCAAGCCCGCCTACGGGCCCGTGCCCACCGACAGCCCGTGGTTCGCCAAGGGGACCGAGCGGGCGCACGACCTGAAGAAGGCCGGGCGTATCCTCGACGACGCGGGCTGGAAGAAGGGCGCCGACGGCATCCGCACGAAGGGGAAGCAGCGCGCCTCCTTCACCCTCTGGTACCTCTCCGGTGACAAGCTGCGCCAGGAGCACGCACTCGCCTTCGCCTCCGACGCCAAGAAGGCCGGCATCGAGGCCAAGGTCGAGTCCGGCACCTGGGAGGTCATCGAGCCGCGGATGAAGCACGACGCGGTGCTCGCGGGCGGCGGCAGCCCCGCCGACCCGGACTTCGACCAGTACCTGCTGCTGCACTCCTCGCTCGCGGGTGACGGCTTCAACAACATGTCGCGATACAAGAACGGCACCGTCGACCGGGCGCTCGTCGACGCCCGCCGCACCGACGACCACGACCGCCGCAAGGCCGGGTACGACACCGTCCAGCGCGCGCTGCAGAAGGACCCCGCATACATCTTCCTGACCCACATCGACCACCTGTACGTGGTGAACGACAAGTGGCAGGTCCCGGGGGAGCAGCGGCTGACCACTCAGGTGGAGCCGCACGACCACGGTCTGGCCTCCGGGCCCTGGTGGAACGTCGAGGACTGGCAGCCGAAGAAGTGAGAGCGCTGACGTCCCTGCCCTGGGGGCCGATGGCGCGGATGACCGGACGGCGGGCCCTGCTCGCCGTCCCGGTCCTCCTGGCCGTCACCTTCGGGGTGTTCGCCATCGCGGCGGCCTCGCCCTTCGACCCGGTCAAGGCGTACGCGGGGACCGCGGGGCTGACCGCGTCGCAGGAGAACCTCGACCAGATCCGCCACAACCTCGGCGTCGACCGGCCCCTGGTCGCCCGCTGGTGGGACTGGCTGACCGGCGCCCTCACCGGCGACCTCGGCGACTCCGCCTCGTTGCGCGCCCCGGTCTCCCAGGTCATCGGCGAACGCATCGGCTGGTCCGTCCTGTTGTGCGCGCTCGCCTTCGTGCTCGCCGTCCTGCTCGGCACCGTACTGGGCGTGCTCGCGGCCCGTAGGCGCGGCGGCCTGCTCGACCGCACGGTGACCGGCGCCGCGTACACCCTGGAGGCCGCGCCGCCCTTCTGGCTCGGCCTGCTCGCCATCTGGCTGTGCGCGCTGAAGTTCGGGGTGCTGCCGGCCGGCGGCCTCACCGACACCGGGAGCGGCACCGCCACCGCCGGCCAGGTCGCCCGCCATGTGATCCTGCCCGCCCTCGTGCTGGCCGTCTCGCAGCTCCCGTGGTTCGTGCTGTACGTACGCCAGGGCGTCGGCGATGCGCTCGCCGAGGACCCGGTGCGCGGCGCGCGCTCCCGGGGCCTGCGCGAGCGGACCGTCCTGCTGCACCACGCGCTGCGCAGCGGCCTCCTGCCGGTGCTCACCCTGATCGGCTCCCGGGTGCCCGAACTGATCACCGGCGCCCTGCTGGTGGAGACCGTCTTCAGCTGGCCGGGCATCGCGGCGGCCACCGTCCAGGCCGCCACCAGCGTCGACTTCCCGCTGCTGGCCGCGCTGACCGTACTGGCCACGGCCGCGGTACTGGCCGGCAACCTGCTCTCGGACCTGCTGTACGGACTCGCCGACCCGAGGGTGGCGTTCGATGGCTGACCTCACCTGGCACCCCGCGCGGCCCGGCACCGCCCGGGACCGCGGCAACCGCACCCTGAGGGTGGGCGCTTCGGCCGTCATCATGGCCGCCGTACTGCTCGCCGTCCTCCTTGTGCCGCCGCTCGTCCCCATGGACGCGCAGGCCGTCGACCTCGCCGCCAAGCTGCAAGCCCCGTCCCTCGCGCACCCCTTCGGGACCGACGAGGTCGGCCGGGACCTGCTGCTGCGCTGCGTCTACGGGCTGCGCGTCTCCCTCCTGGTCGGCGTGGTCGCCGCGCTCACCGCCACAGTCATCGGCACCGCCGTCGGCGCGCTGGCGGGCGCGCTCGGTGGCTGGGCGGACCGGGCCGTGATGCGGGTCGTGGACCTGTTCTCGTCCGTGCCGCACCTGCTGCTGGGCATCTTCGTCGTGGCGATGTTCCGGCCCGGCGTCTGGCCGGTGATCATCTCGGTGGGGCTCACCCACTGGCTGTCCACCGCGCGCATCGTGCGGGCCGAGGTGCTCTCGCTGCGCGGCCGCCCGTTCGTCGACGCCGCGGTCTCCGGGGGCGCCTCGCGGTGGCGGGTGACCGTACGGCATCTGCTGCCCGGCGTGCTCCCGCGGGCCGGGCTCGCCGCCGTCCTGATGGTGCCGCACGCCATCTGGCACGAGTCCGCGCTGTCCTTCCTCGGCCTCGGCCTGCCCGCCCACGAGGCGAGCCTGGGCATCATGGTCAACTCCGCGCGCGGCTCCCTGCTGGCGGGCGACTGGTGGCCCACGCTCTTCCCCGGCCTGTTCCTCATCGTTCCCACCCTCGCCGTCGCCGGCCTCGCGGGCGCCTGGCGGGAGCGGATCGACCCGCGCCGCCGATCGGAGCTGATGCTGTGACCACTACGGAAGCACCCCCCGTCCTCTCGGTACGCGGCCTGTCCGTACGCTTCCGGATGCGCGGCGGCCGGCACGTCGCCGCCGTCACCGACGCGTCCTTCGACCTCGCGCCGGGCGAGTGCCTGGCGCTGGTCGGCGAGAGCGGCTGCGGCAAGTCCGTACTGGCCTCAGCGCTGCTCGGCCTGCTGCCCGGCAACGCGGAGACCGCCGGCTCGGCGCGGCTCGCCGGGACGGCGCCCGGCGGCGCCCCGCTGCCCGGCATCGAGCTGCTCACTGCCACCGAGAAGGAGCTCGCCCGCAGCGTCCGCGGCCGGCGGGCCGGGCTGGTCCCGCAGAGCCCCGCCGCGCACCTCACGCCCGTCCGCACCGTACGGGCCCAGCTGGAGGAGACCGTCCGGGAGCTGACGGACGTCCCCCGCCACGAACTGCGCTCGGCTGCAGAGGGGGCAGCCGAGCGCGCGGCCTTCCCCGCCGACCACCTCGACCGGTACCCGCACCAGCTCTCCGGCGGCCTCGCCCAGCGCGCGGCGACCGCGCTCGCGCTGGTCGGCGAGGCGCCGCTGCTGATCGCCGACGAGCCGACCACCGGGCTGGACCGCCACCTGGTGGACCGTACGGTGGACGAGCTGCGTCGGCACGCGGACGACGGGCGCGCGCTGCTGATGATCACGCACGACCTCGCGGCGGCCGAGCGGATCGCCGACCGGGTCGCCGTCATGTACGCGGGCCGGATCGTCGAACTCGCCGGTGCGGCGGACTTCTTCGGGGCGCCGGGCCCCCGGCATCCGTATGCGCGCGGCCTGCTCGACGCGCTCCCGGAACGCGCCTTCATGCCCATCCCCGGCCAGCCGCCCGAGCTCGGCGCGCTCCCCGAAGGCTGTGCGTTCGCCGCCCGCTGTCCTTACGCGACGGCGGCGTGCGACGTCGTGCCCGAGCCGGTCGACGGGGTGGCCTGCCACCACGTACCGACGGGCGCCCCGGCCACTCGGGAGGCCGCCGATGCTTGACCTCATGGACGTCACCGCCGGGTACGACCGGATCCGGCCCGTCGTGCGCGGCGTCTCCCTGCGCGTCGCACCCGGTGAGGCGGTCGGGCTGCTCGGCCCCAGCGGCTGCGGCAAGTCCACCCTCGCCAAGGTCGCGGCCCTGCTGCACCGGCCCGACCGGGGGAGCGTCGTCGTGGACGGACGGAGGGCGCCTGGCTGGCGGCACCGCGCCCC
>NZ_JBEPFC010000200.1:0-11476 GCF_040301705.1 Streptomyces sp. NPDC000151
CGGACGGCGACGGCAGCCGCGGCGCCGCCACGGGCGTCAGCCCCTCCGGCCGTCCCGCCGCGGGGCGCTCCCCCTCGGCCCGCGCCCGCTCCGGCCGCGTCCCCTCCTGGCGGGTCCCCTCCTGGCGCGGCCCGTGGCCGATCGCCCGCCGCGGCCGCGCGGCGCCCGCCCCGGCCGGCGGTTCCCCCGCCACGACCGGCTCCCCCGCCGGCTTCCCCGCCGGCAGTTCCCCCGCGGGCCGGCGAACCTTCAGCCGGGCCGTCGGAACGTCCTCCACCCGCCGGGGCCGCGGCCGGTCCTCCCCCCGGTCCTCCAGCTCCGGCGCCGCCTCGTCGTCCGGGCCGAAGAGGGCCCGGTAACGCCGGTCCTTCCAGAGCGCCTCGTGCGAGGCCAGAGCCCGGATGCGGCCCGCGTGGAGCCAGGCGACCAGGTCGGCGCGGGCCGCGGTGGCGGCGCGGTGCGCGATGATCAGACGGGTCCCGGCGCGTACGTCGCGCAGCAGCGCGCGGCCGACGCGGAGTTCGGTGACCGTGTCGAGGCTCGACGTCGCGTCGTCCAGGATCAGCAGCCGCTCGGCGTGCGCGAACGCACGGGCCAGGCCCAGGCGTTGCACCTCCCCGCCGGACAGCGGCACATCGGCGCAGGGCGTGGCGTACCCCTCGGGCAGCCGCCGGATGAAGGAGGCCGCGCCCGCCGCGTGGGCCGCCGCCTCCACGTCGCCCGGACCCGGCTCGTACACCCCGTACGCCACGGTGTCGTGGACCGTGTCGCCCAGCAGCGCGGGCCGTTCGAAGGCGTAGCCGATCGAGCGGCGCAGCGCGTAGTGGCTGAGGCGGCGCAGCGGCTCGCCGTCCAGCAGTACCTCGCCCGCGTCCGGTTCGGTCAGCCGCCCGGCGACCGCGGCGAGCACGGACTTGCCGGTGCCGGAGCGGCCGACGACGGCCATCGTGCAGCCTGCCGGCACCGTCAGGTCGAGCCCGTCCAGGACGGTGTGCCCGGCCTTCCGTACGGTGATGCCGCGCAGTTCGAGCGCCCCCGCGCACGTCCCGGCGCCCGTTTCCGTACGCGCGCCTGTTTCCGTACCCGCGCCCGCCTTCTCCGGTACGGCCTCGCCCGCCGCCTCCCGGTCGCCGTACTCGATGGCGGGCAGGTCCTGGAGCTCGGTGAGCCTGCGGGCCGCGGCGCGGCTGTGCACCAGGCCGTTGAGGTGGCCGACGAGCATGCCGACGCCGGCCGCGAGCACGGCGTACCGGGAGGCGGCGAGCAGGTCGCCGACGCTGAGGGCGCCACTGAGCAGCCGCAGCCCGCCGACGGCGAGCACCGCGATCTGCAGCAGCGGGACCAGCGCGGCGGCCTGGGCCGTGGACCGGCCCTGCACCCGCCACATGCGGTGGCCCTGGCGGGAGAGCGCGGGCAGCGGCGTGAGGATGCGGGCGGCCTCGCGCTCGTGGCTGCCGGCGGCGGCGATGGTGCGGGCGCCGCCGATCGCTTCGAGCAGGCGCCCCGCGATGTCGCCCTGTATCCGCTGGTACTGCGCCACGCAGTCCCCCGTCTCGCGGACGAAGGCGCGCATCAGCAGCGCCAGCAGCGGCAGTCCGACGACGAAGGCGGCCGCGGTCCACGGGTCGAGCAGGGCCAGCGCCACCAGCGCGCCGACCGGCGTGAGCGCCGTCGCGGCGGTGGCGGCCAGCGCGGTGGGCGCGGTGCCGGCCGTGCCGGCGTTGCCGACGATGCGCGACACCAGGTCACCGGGCTCGTGGCGGTCGGTCGCCGCGGGCCCCGCTGCCAGTACGCCGCGCAGCGCCCGGCGCCGCAGCCAGGCGGTGGCGCGGGGGTCCGTCGTGCCGGTGAGCAGCCCGTCCAGCGCGCCGATGAGGATGAGCAGGGCGGTGAGCCCGGCGCAGGCGAGCAGCCACGGCTGCGCGGGGCGGCCGTCGAGCAGCAGGTCGAGCGTGTGGCCGAGGGTGGCCGGGAGGGCGAGACCGACCGCGGCGCCACCGGTGGTGAGCAGCAGGACTGCCGAGGCCCGGGGGGCGCTGTGGCGCAGCGCGCCGAGCAGCAGCCGGTCGGCGGGTTTGGCGGTCACGGGTTCTTCCTCCCAGACGGAGTCTCGCGGACGGGGGGGTGCGGTGAGCTGTACCTGACAGGCGAAGAAGCGGAGCTGTGGGGGTGGTGCGCGTGCGGCTCCCCCAGGAGCCGCACGCGCACCGGTTCGTCCCGGCGTCGGCCACCGGAGCAGGCCGGACGGTGCGGGCGGTGTGCCGTGTCCGGACCGGATCGGACCTCACGATCCGGGCCGGGCACGGTCACCTCCCGTACCGCGGTCGGCCTGTATCACCTCCCGGTCCGCGGTCGACGCGTACCGGAACGAACCTGATCAGGGGCGGCGGGCCGGACGGAGCCGGGCCACCGCGGGGATGACGCGCTAGCAGATGAGGAGGCTCAGGGTGCTGTCGCAGTCCAGCAAGCTGTCGGTACTGTCCTCGCCGCTCCCGTGCTCCGGGGCCTCCAGCATCTGCAGATCGAGCAGTGCCACGTGGCACGTCCTTCCGTTGGTCGGTTTCAGTGCCGCAGCCCGTCCGGCGCCGGCAGCGGCGGGAGGAACGGCAGCTGTACGGGGTCCTCGTGCAGGGCCGAGCCCAGGGCCAGCAGGCAGCCGGCCGTGCCCGTGGACAGGTCCATGGAGAGCCGCATCATCTGGTCGCCGGGGAAGGCCAGTTCGCCGCGGTAGGGCATGGCGTACCAGCTCAGGTCGGCGATCTGTGCGGCGAGCGCGGCCTCGACGTCGGGGTCGGGGGTCGTCGTGCGGGCCAGGTGCAGCACCATGCCGGCGCGGCCCCTGAAGAGGCCGGGCTGCGCGTAGAAGCGGGCCTGGGTGGCCGGCAGGATCGCGGCCCTGGCCTCCTCGAACTCCGCGTCGGCGCGGTGCGTCAGATAGTCGTCGAGCACCATCGCGATGCCCGCCGAGCCCGCGCCGAGGTACGGCATGGTGCGCCAGCCCTCGTCGACCAGCAGGGTGCCGCGTTCGTTGCGCACGCACCGGGCGAGGTCGCTGCGCAGCGCCTGCGCGGCGAGATCGAGCAGCCCGGGGTCGCCGGTGCCCTCGTACAGCCGCAGGAAGAGCAGCGCGGGGCCGCTCGCGCCGCGCAGCAGTCCGGCCCGGTTCGCGCAGCTCTCCAGCCGGTCGGCGGCGTGTCCCGCCGCCTCCAGCGCCCGGTCGCGCAGCTCGCGTTCGCCGCGTCGGCGCGCCAGGTGGTCCAGGGTGAGGCCGATGCCGGCCAGCCCGCCGTACAGGTCGGGCGCGAGGCGGTACCACTTCTCGGCGAGCACCCGCTCGATCAGCTCGTCGGCCCGTTCGCGGTGGCCGAGCCGGTCCAGTACGTAGGCGACGCCGGCGAGTCCGTCGTAGCACCCGAGGGGGGTGCCGAGGGGAGGCGGAGCGGTCTGCCGCAGTAACCACTCCTCGCCCTCCTCGAACCCCTCGGCACCCGTCTCGTGGAGCGCGTACAGGACACCGGCCGCCCCGTGGGCGATGCCGAGTCCGCCGCCGTCGGCGAACTGGGCGATGTCGCCGGGGAACAGGCGGTCCGTGCGCTCGGGCGTGGCCGAGGCGAGGATGCCCCGGACCATGGACTCGCGGCTGCGCGGCCAGTCGGCCGGGTCGCAGACGTACGGTTCGCGGGTGTCGACCGCGACGAGGTGGCGGGCCTGCGCGGGGCGCCGGATGCGCGGCCTGGCGGGCCGGTGCGCGCAGATCGTCCGCACGGCCTCCTCCAGGAAACCGGCCGGCACGCCGGGGAATTCGCGGACGACGATCTCGGCGAGGTCCGCCGCCTTCTCCCGCTCGATGGTCAGCAGCGTGGTCATCGGCAGGAAGAGCGCGAGGCGCAGGCAGGCCAGCGCGTACCGGTCGACGTCGTAGCCGGTGCGCTCGCGCGGGGCGAGGAAGCCGGGGTGCGCGAGGGACTGCCGGGTCCCTTCGCCGCTGCCGGCGGCGGCCTCGAAGTCCAGCAGCGTGACGCTCTGTTCGTCGGGCGCGACCATGACGTTGAACATGTGCAGGTCGTTGTGGACCAGGCCGCGGCGGTGCACCGCGGCGACGGCCTGCTCGACGGCGTTGTACATGCCCAGCGCCCACTCGGTGTACGAGGTGAGCGCCTCCGGGTCGGGGTCGGCGGTGAGCAGCGGGTGGCGCTCGGCGAAGAAGGAGTTCAGCGGCTTGCCCGGGATGTGCTCCAGGACCAGGAAGCGGTGGTCGCCGACGGTGAGCCAGTCGCGCACCTCGGGGGCCACGCCGAGGCCCGACAGCCGCTCCAGCGCGGCGCGTTCGCGCTCCAGGCGGGTGACCGCGTCGGCGAGGTCGGCGGCGAGGCCGGCGTGCGGCCTCGCCTCCTTCAGGACCACCCTCTCACCGGTGCTCCGGTCCCGGCCGGCGTAGACGCCGCCCCCGTTGGAGAAGTGCAGCGCCGACTCGATGGCGTACGGCAGGTCGGCGACGGTCGTGGCGTTGCGGGCCGCGAGCTGCGGGGCCAGGAAGCCGGGCAGCGGCACCCACTCCGGCGGCCGGAAGGCGGGCTCGCGGCGGTCCGGGACCAGCCGTCCTTCGGCGTTCTCGATGGCGGGCACGAGCGCGCCCGTGCCGTCGACGCAGTACCGCCGGGCGAAGCCGCCGTACCGCACGTACAGCGGTCCGTCGTTCCACCGCAGGTCGCTCAGGATGTAGGGGCCCGGCTCGCCGTCCAGCAGCGAGCCCAGCTCCTCCAGAACGCGGTGGCATTCCGCTTCGTCCAGCGGGTAAATGGTGGCGAATTTGCCGCTGGCGGCCCGGTCGGCGTACTTGGAATTCCGCAGGTGCAGCGGGCGCGGGCCCGGCACGAATTTGAACGGAATGGACCTGGCGACGCAGTAGTCCCAGACCTTGGACGCTATCTTCTCCGCATTGTCCGGGCAGGCCGACACATGTATCTTCCACCCCTGCTTCGGCCTGCCCGGACGCGGGTTCCCCTCGCTGTCCACGGGATTGACGTGGAGCCAGTCCCCGGAGAGGAAACAGCGCCACCCTTCGGGGACCGCGCGTTGCGCCGCTTCGTAGACCGCACTGTCGTCAGCTGCGGCACTTTCCCCGACGGACAAACGGTCCGGGGTTTCATAGAAATACCTGTCAGCCAGGCAGTACACCTCGTACCGCTTATCCATCGTCTCCCCCCTCGGCGGCGTGGAATAGAGATTTCCACGCAACGGGAGGGACGGACAGTCACAGATGTCATGAGATCACCGTGAGGAACGCACAGGTAACTCTAAGTACGGACCAGGGGCTCGCTCATCCGTTCGACGGGGCGGGCGGGGCGTACGGGGCGGCGCTACTCCTCCGGCGGGAAGACTGATTCCCCGGAGTCCGCCTCCGTAATCAGGATCGCCTCGACCGGACATCCCTCGGCGGCCGACAGCACGGCCTCACGGGCGTCCGTCTCGCCCGCCACCGGGTGCGACTGCCGCGCGGAGTCCAGCCGGAAGTCCCCGGGCGCCATGCTCGCGCACAGCCCCGAGCCGATGCAGACCCCGCGGTCCACCTCCACCTGCCAGCGGTCGCCCATGCGCTCACTCCCCCGCCGGGAGGTGGATCATCTTGTGCTCCAGATACGCGCCGTACCCCTCGGGGCCGAACTCCCGCCCGATGCCGCTGTTCTTGTAGCCGCCGAACGGCCCGAGCATGTCCAGGCTGAAGGTGTTCACGGAGTACGTGCCGGTGCGCACCCGGCGCGCCACCTCGATGCCGCGCTCGGTGTCCGCCGTCCACACCGATCCGGAGAGCCCGTAGTCGGAGTCGTTCGCGATCCGTACCGCCTCGTCCTCGTCCTCGTACGGCAGCAGGCAGATCACCGGGCCGAAGATCTCCTCGCGGGCGATCCGCATACCGGGCGTGACCTCGCCGAAGAGGGTGGGCTCGACGTACCAGCCGGTGGCCTGGTCCGCCGGGCGGCCGCCGCCGGCCAGCACCTTGGCGCCCTCCTGCTGCCCGGCCGCGATGTACTCCAGCGACCGGCGCCGCTGCCGCTCGGCGACCAGCGGGCCGACCTCGGTGGCCGCGTCCAGCGGATCGCCGACCTTCAGGGCGGTGGCCGCTGCGGCGAACCGCTCGGCGATCTCCTCGTAGTGGGAGCGCGGCGCGAGGATGCGGGTCTGGGCCACACACGCCTGCCCGTTGAGCATCCAGGCGAAGGGGGTGATCCCGGCGACCGCCGCGTCCAGGTCCGCGTCCGGCAGGATCACCGCGGCCGACTTGCCGCCCAACTCCAGTGTCACGCGGGTGAGCCGGCGCGCGGCCACCTCCATGACGCGTTTGCCGGCCGCGACCGACCCGGTGAAGGACACCTTGTCCACGCCCGGGTGCCCGACCAGGTACTCGCTGACCTCCCGGTCGGCCGGGAGGATGGACAGCACACCCTCGGGCAGCCCGGCCTCGGCCGCGATCTCCGCGAGCAGATACGCGTCCAGCGGCGTCTCCGGCGACACCTTCAGCACCGCCGAGCACCCGGCCAGCAGCGCGGGCGCGAGCTTGGCGGCGGCGGTGAACTGCGGGACGTTCCACGGCACCACGGCCGCGACCACCCCGACCGGCTCGCGGCGGATCAGCAGCGGCCCGAGGAGGCCCTGCCGCCGCTCCTCGTAGGCGAAGTCGCGGGCGACCGTGATCGCCGCGTCCCAGGCCAGCATCGCGGCGAGCGACTGCACCATGACGCCCGCGGTGTACGGGGTGCCGTTCTGCGCGCTGATGAGCCGCGCGAACTCCTCGCTCCGCACGGCGAACGCGTCCTTGATCCGCGTGATCACCGCGATCCGGTCGGCGAGCGGGGTGTCCGCCCAGACGCCGGAGTCGAAGGACGCGCGGGCCGCCGTGACGGCGCGGTCCACGTCGGCCCGGGAGGCGTGCGGCACCCGGCCGATGACCTGCTCGGTGTGCGGGGAGACGACCTCGATGGTGTCCCGCCCTGCGGGATCGACCCACTCGCCGCCTATGTAGAGCTGTCCGTGCTCGATCAGATCGGCCATCGACTCCGCCTCCCGCGGTCACCGCGATACGTGACGTAAATCTGACGCTGCATCAGAACTGATACCAGTTCTAGCTATAGTGGGCAACGGTGAGGCACGCGACGGCGTGCGGGCCGGGAGGGGCAGGACATGCCGCACGTGATCGACCACCGGGGCGGGGTGTGGAGCATCGCCGTGCCCATACCGGACAACCCGCTCGGGCACACCCTCGTCCATGTACTGGAGACGGACCGCGGCCCGGTGCTGATCGACACCGGCTGGGACGACCCGGACTCCTGGGACGCCCTCGCCGCCGGGCTCACCGCCTGCGGCACCGACGTGGCCGATCTGCACGGCGTCCTGGTCACTCACCACCACCCGGATCACCACGGTCTGTCGGCGCGGGTCAGGGAGGCGTCCGGCGCGTGGATCGCGATGCACGCGGCCGACACGGAGGTCGTCCGCCGCACCCGTGAGGCCGAGCCGGGCACGTGGCTGACGTACGTCATCGCGAAACTGGCCTCGGCTGGCGCGCCCGAGGACCACCTCGCGCCGCTCTACGCGGCCCGCGCCGAGGGGCGCACGCGCGGGCTCCCGGACCAGCGTCCCGCGCTCCCGGACCGCGAGATCGTCCCCGGCGAGCTGCTGGACCTCGCGGGGCGGCGGCTGCGCGCGGTCTGGACGCCGGGCCACACACCGGGCCACGTCTGCCTCCACCTGGAGGAGGCGCACCCGGCGGCGCGCCCCGGGCACGGCCGGCTCTTCTCCGGCGACCACCTGCTGCCGGGCATCACGCCGCACGTCGGCCTGTACGAGGACCCGGACGACGCGACGGTCACCGATCCCCTCGGCGACTATCTGGACTCCCTGGAGCGGATCGCGCGGCTCGGCGTCGCCGAGGTCCTCCCGGCCCACCAGCACGCCTTCACCGGCGCCGCCGAGCGGGCGGCGGAGCTCGTCGCGCACCACGAGGAACGGCTCGGCGGCCTGCGCGCCCTGCTCGCCGCCCCGCTCACGCCCTGGCAGCTCGCCGAGACCATGACGTGGAACCGCCCGTGGGAGGAGATCCCGTACGGCTCGCGCACCATCGCCGTCTCCGAGGCCGAGGCGCACCTGCGGCGCCTGGTGAAGGCGGGGCTGGCCGAGCCGGTGCCGGGCTCGGAACCGGTGACGTACCGGGCGGTGTGAGGCACGCGGCTGCCGGAGGCGGTGGGCCCGGGCGGCCACGCAGCCCTTCTGCACGTGCCGGAGACCGGCCGCTACCCGCCGGTTAAAGTGGTCCGGACAAGTTCATTCGTGCCCGACCGGGGGAAGCCGGTGGAAAACCGGCGCTGACCCGCAGCCGTGAGCCCTGGCGCGCATCCGTGCGCCGGAGCGAGCCGGAACGCCCGGCGGGGCACGCCCAAGGCTCCCGCGTACCGTACGGCCGCCCTTCATCGGCCGTCCGGCGCGCGGCACCGTCGAGGTATACGGAGCTGAGCCCGGTGCCACCGCGCCCGCGCGCCGCGCGCGACGTGGTGCGGCGGAGTACGGCTGCGTGACCTCCCACCTCGCGCACCCCGCGAACCGACCGAGAGGCACCGACCCCATGGCCATCACGGCCCGCTCCCTCGCCGCCCCGGCGCGCCGCTGCGCCGCGGCCCTGGCCGCCGCCGTGCTGTGCGCGGCCGCTGCCCCCGCCGCGTTCGCCGCCGACCCCGCGCCCGCCGCGTCCCCCAAGCTCCCGAAGGGCCTGTACGGCAGCACGGACCCGAAGTACGACGGCGTCTGGCGGCAGTCGCTGGCGCTGCTGGCGCAGGACACCGCGGGCGTGCGCCCGGCGGACTCGGCGGTGGACTGGCTCGCCGGGCAGCAGTGCGCCGACGGCGCGTTCACCGCGTACCGCGCCGACCCGAAGCAGGGCTGCGACGCGAAGACGATGCGGGACACCAACCAGACGGCCGCCGCCGTGCAGGCGCTGGCCGCGGTCGGCGGGCATGCGGACGCGGTGCGCAAGGGCGTCTCCTGGCTGAAGTCCGCCCAGAACGACGACGGCGGCTGGGGCTCGGCCGCCGGCGCCCCGAGCGACGCCAACTCCACTTCGGTGGTGATCGGCGCGCTGGCCGCCACGGGCACGAAGCCCGAGTCGGTGACGGCCAAGAAGGGCGGCACGTCGCCGTACGACGGGCTGCTCGCCTTCCGGCTCGGCTGCGACGCGAAGAAGAAGGACCGCGGCGCGTTCGCCTTCCAGGCCAAGGACGGGAAGCTCGCCGCCAATGAGGACGCGACGGCCGCCGCGGTACTGGGGGCGCTGGGGAAGGGCTTCGTCGTCGAGCCGGGTGCGGACGCCGCGAAGCCGGCGTCCTGCGAGGACGCCGCGAAGGACCCGCACGCGGCCGCCGCCGACGGCGCGGCCCACCTCGTCTCCGTCCTGGACGCGCACGGCCACCACCTGATGTCCGCGATGCCCGGCGCCGAGGCGCAGCCGGACGTCGGCAACACCGCCGACGCCGTCGTCGCGCTGGCCGCCGCGGGGCGTGCCGACGAGGCGAAGCGGTCGCTGGGCTGGCTGCGCGGGCACTCGGCGGCCTGGGCGAAGCAGAGCGGCCCGGCCGCGTACGCGCAGCTGATCCTCGCCACGCACGCCACCGGCGGCGACCCGCACGACTTCGGCGGCACGGACCTGGTGACGAAGCTCAACGCGACCGGCCCGAAGCCGGCGGCCGCCTCGGCCCGGCAGGACGGCAAGGACCAGAAGCAGGACGAGGGCGGCATCTCCGTGTGGTGGGTCGTGGTCGTCGGCCTGGCGGCGGGCGCCGGCATCGGCTTCCTGGTGAGCGGCCGCCGGAAGCAGAACCAGCTGTGAGCAGCGCCGTCCGTATCGCACGCGGCATCGGCGCCCTGGCCCTGGCCGGCACGGCCACGGGCCTGGCCGCCGCGCCCGCGCACGCCGAGGAGTACCGCTACTGGTCCTTCTGGACGGCGGACGCGGCGGCCCACGGGGGCGGTGGCTGGACGTACGCCACCGAGGGGCCCTCGACGGCCCGCCCCGCAGACGGCGGCGTGGCCGGCTTCCGCTTCACCGTCAGCGCCGACTCCGCGCGCGCCACGAAGCCGCGCGCGGCCGCCGACTTCGACGCGGTCTGCGGCGGCACGAAGGCGGCGGACGGCCGCAAGCGGGTCGCCGTCGTCCTCGACTTCGGCACGGCGGCCGACGCCCCGAAGGGCGAGAACCCGCCCGCGGCCCGTACGGAGTGCGCGCGGGTCCCCGAGGACGCGAGCGCGGGCGACGCGCTGGCCGCGGTCGCGGCGCCGCTGCGGTACGACTCCAGTGCGCTGCTGTGCGCGATAGCCGGTTATCCGGAAAAGGGCTGCGCCGAGCAGGCGGGCGGGTCGTCGAAGGGCTCCGGCGAGTCCACCGGGTCCACCGGGTCCGCGGCGCCCGATGGTGGCGCGTCCGGCTCCGGTGCGTCCGGCTCCGGCGAGCACACCGGTGCCGGTGGGCCCTCCGCCGGCCTGATGGGCGGCATCGCCGCGGTTGCCGTCCTCGGCGCCGCCGCGGTGTGGCAGGCCCGGCGCCGGCGCGGATGACCGGCACCCGAGCCCCCGCCCGGCTGCGCGCCCCCGCCCGGCTGCGTGCTCCCCTCGCCACGCGGGGGCGTGCGCTGCACGCCGGCGCGTGGTGGCTGTGGGCGCTGGGCCTGGCGACGGCCGCGTCCCGCACCACCAACCCGCTGCTCCTCGGCCTGCTCATCGGCGTCGCCGGATACGTGGTCGCGGCCCGCCGCTCCGACGCGCCCTGGGCCCGGTCCTACGGCGCGTTCGTCAAGCTCGGCCTGGTCGTGCTCGCCATCCGGCTGGTCTTCGCCTTCGTACTCGGCTCGCCCGTCCCCGGTACGCACCTCCTGGTCACGCTCCCCGAAGTGCCGCTGCCCGACTGGGCGCGCGGCGTGCGGATCGGCGGCCGGGTCACCGCCGAGGGGATGCTCTTCGCGCTGTACGACGGGCTGAAGCTGGCCACGCTGCTGATCTGCGTGGGCGCCGCCAACGCGCTCGCCAACCCGGCCCGCCTGCTGAAGTCCCTGCCCGGCGCGCTCTACGAAGCGGGCGTGGCCGTCGTCGTGGCGATGACCTTCGCCCCGAACCTGGTCGCCGACGTCCAGCGGCTGCGCGCGGCGCGCCGGCTGCGCGGCCGCCCCGACCGCGGTGTCAAGGCACTGCTCCAGGTCGGACTGCCGGTGCTGGAGGGCGCGTTGGAGCGTTCGGTGGCGCTCGCGGCGGCGATGGACGCCCGCGGGTACGGGCGTACCGCGCAGGTGGCGCGCGCCGTCCGGCACACCACCACGGCCCTCACGCTCGGCGGCCTCCTCGGCATCTGCGCCGGCACGTACGGACTGCTCGCGGCCCAGGGCGCCGGTTACGGACTTCCGGTGCTGGCCGCCGGGCTCGCCGCCGCGCTCGCCGGGCT
>NZ_JBEPFC010000201.1:0-10916 GCF_040301705.1 Streptomyces sp. NPDC000151
CCGAGGAGGTCGGCTGGGCGGACGGTGACGTGGTCGCGCGGAGCGTGGCGCGGCTCGGCGCGATCGAGCTGGTGTCCCGGCCGCTGCGGGACGCGTACGCCGGCCGGTGGCGGCAGGAGTCCCGGCGGCTGGCCTCGGCGCTGTCCGGCGCGACAGGTAAGGGCGCTCAGGACGGCAGCGCGACCGCCCCCGACAGCCGTGCGCACGCACCCGGCGAGGCCCCTGCAGCGACCCGCGGCGAGGGCGACGACGCCGTGGCCGGGGTCGTGGCGGCGCTGGCCTTCCCCGAGCGGGTGGCCCGTCGGCGCGGCGAGGGCTCCTTCGTGATGGCTTCGGGGACGGGGGCCGAGACCGGGAACGGGTCGCGGCTGCGGAGCGCCGAGTGGCTGGCGGTGGCGGTCGCGGACCGGCCCGTGACGGCGGCGTCCGCGCGGGTGCGGCTCGCGGCCGTGATCGACGAGGAGACCGCGCGGGCGGCGGCGGGGGCGTTGTTCGCCTCGGCCGAGGAGGTCGGCTGGGCGGACGGTGACGTGGTCGCGCGGAGCGTGGCGCGGCTCGGCGCGATCGAGCTGGTGTCCCGGCCGCTGCGGGACGCGGACCCGGCGCTCGTACGGGAGGCGCTGGTGGACGGGCTGCGCAGGGAAGGGCTCGGGTTGCTGCGCTGGTCGGACGGTGCGCGCTCGCTCCGGGAGCGCATGGCGTTCCTGCACCGGGAGCTGGGCGCGCCGTGGGCGGACGTCGCGGACGAGGCGCTGCTGGCGCGCCGGGACGAGTGGCTGGAGCCGGAGCTGGGCCGGGCGCGGCGGCGCGCCGACCTGGCGCGGATCGACGCGGGCCAGGCGCTGTCGCGGCTGCTGCCGTGGGCGAGCGGCGAGTCCGCGCGCTTCGACGAGCTGGCTCCGGAGCGCATCGAGGTGCCCAGTGGTTCGCGGATCAGGGTGGAGTACGGCGGCGATCAGCCGGTGCTGGCGGTGAAGCTGCAGGAGATGTTCGGGCTGCGGGAGTCGCCGCGGGTGGCGGGCGGCCGGGTGCCCGTACTGGTCCATCTGCTGTCGCCCGCGGGGCGCCCGGCGGCCGTCACCGCCGACCTCGCCTCCTTCTGGCGCGACGGCTACCGCTCCGTGCGGGCGGAGCTGCGCGGCCGCTACCCGAAGCACCCGTGGCCCGAGGACCCGGCGACGGCCGAGCCGACACGCCATACGAAGGCCCGGATGCAACGGGGCTGACGGCGCGCGACAAGGCTGACGGCAGGGCTGACGGCAGGCGCTGGGGGCGCTCAGGCGGCCATGGCGCGCCCTCCCGGGCGCCGTCCGCGCGCCTCCAAGTACAGGCTCACGGCCAGGAGCGCGGCGCCCGCGGCCAGGAGGTCCCACGGCAGGTAACTGGTGAGCAGCAGGACGAGCGTGCGCTGGGAGGAGACCAGGTCGACGGTGGCGTCCAGGTAGTCGGGACGCATCTTCACGTGTCCGGCGAACGCGGTGACCTTGCCGCCGCCGGGCAGCAGGTCGCCGCCGCGCAGTTCCTCCTTGTGGATCTCCTCGCCGTTGACGGGCGCTCCGGTGACCGGCTCCACCCAGAACATCCGCTTGGTGGTGTACCAGCGCGTGGTGCCCATCTTCTCGACGGCTTCCGGGGTGACGCCTTTGACCGGCATCTTCTTGGGGAGCGGGACCTTGGTCCAGGGGATGGTCTGTTCGAAGTAGTAGACGTCCAGGCCGTGGAAGCGGCGGGTGCCCTTGTAGTGGATGGGCGCAGACGTGCGGGTCTGGGCGTCGAAGTAGCTGTAGTCGCGCTTCTCGGTGAGGAAGGGCCACTTGTACTCGATGCCGTCGCGGCGCACCGGCTCGCCGTCGACCGCCTCGCCCTTCGCGTGCACCGGTTCCTGGGTGTGCGCGTCGAAGATGTAGCGCTCGGGGATCTCGGAGACCATCTTGCCGTCGGGGCCGGCCACGTAGGACAGCGCGTCCCAGACGACGACGTCGCGGCCGGCCGTGCGTTCGACCTTTTCGGAGGCCTCGACGTTGCCCTTCAGGGTCTGCACGATGCTGATCTTCGGGACCTTCTTGGCCTTCATGGTGCCGTAGTCGATGAGGGTGGCGGGCTTGGCCTCCAGGACCATCTCCTGGTACTGGCTCGGCGGGATCTTGGCGAGCCGGGGGAAGGCGTACCACCGCATCAGCGGGGCCAGGGCCGCGCAGAAGACGGCGAGAGCGAGCAGGACGAGGCTGGCCTTACGGCGCATGACGGCGGCCTCCCTCAGGGGTGCTCGGGGACGGTGGTCCGCAGCGGCTCGGGGGACGTCCGCCCTTCGGGGGCGCCGACGGCCGTGACGGTGAAGATCAGGGCGAGGGCGGCGGCCAGCCCGATCGCGGCTGCTGTGAGGGCACGCATGCTGGGCCTCCCGTTCGACTGGGGAACTCCCCGCCGCACCTGACGTGCTTTCAGGTGGTCAGGGCTGGGGCACCGTAGCAACGGGCGGCGGAGATGAGAACACGTTGCACCGACGAGGAAGCACGGGCCGGCATACAGAAGGGGCGCGACGCCTGCGCGTCACGCCCCTTCACTGCGTATCAGTGCGGGTGTCAGCCGACCTTGAGGTCCACCAGGAGCACCGCTCCGCCGGCCGTGGTGAGCCGGAGCTTGTACGTGCCGGGGTGGTTGTCGGTGAAGATCTCCGGCAGCTTCAGCAGGCCGTCGGCGTCGGTCTTCAGGCCGGCGAGGGTGCGTACGGGCGCGCCCTTGGCGTCCTTGAAGTACGGGCCTTCGGTGTTCTGCTCGGCCTTCGCGGGGTCAGTGGCGTCCCCGGCGATCATCGTGGCCGTGACGGCTACGCCGGCGGCGGCCTTGCCCTGGTAGGTCGCCTTCACCTCGATGGCGTCGGTGTAGGAGGCGCCCTCCGCGGCCTGCATCTTCTGGTCGGAGGTGCGGGCGAGGGCGTCGGCCTGCGGCCTGGCCTTGACGGTCGCGGTGAAGTCGGTGGCCGGCACGGCACGCCCCACCGCCGTCGCGCGGACGGTGTACGTCCCGGCCTTCTCGCCCGCGACCAGGGCCGGTGCGGTGGCGATGCCGTCCTTGTCCGTGGCCACGGTGACCTTGGCGGCGCCGCCCTCGAAGCGGGTGTCGCCGTCTCCGCGTATCTCGTACTGGACCTTCACGCCGGAGACCGTGCGGTCCTCGGTGTTCTTCGCGCGCACCTGGAGCCGGTCGGCGAACGTGTCGCCTGCGGTGGCGCTCACGTCCTTCTCCCCCACGCGCTGGAGGGAGGCGAGGGGCGCGGGCTGGGTGGGCGAGGGCGTCGGCGTGGGCGACTCGTTGGTGCCGCCCGGGGTCGTGCCGGGGGACGAGCCGTCCTCGGAGTCCGAACCGTCTCCGGAGCCGCCGTTGTCACCGGGCGCGGGGCTCGGCTCGGGCTTCGTCCCGCCGTCCGTACCCGTGCCGCCACCGGACTCGGTCCCGTCGCCGCCCTTGCCCGAGGTGCCGCCGCCCTTGCCCGAAGTGCCGTCGGTGCCCTTTCCGGCCTCGGTGTCCTTCCGGGAGCCGTCCCGGTCCTCGGAGCCCTTCGACGCGTCCCCGGAACCGGCCTTGTCCGAGCCGCTGCCTCCGGTCCCCGCGCCGGAACCGCCGGCGCGCGGCCCGGTCGGCAGGACGCCGGTGCCGTCGGGCACCTCGTGCGTGCCCTTGCGGTAGTACTCGTACCAGGACAGCACCGTGCGCAGGTACTCCTCGGAGTGGTTGTAGCCGAGGATCGCGCGGTTCATGTCCGCCTGGACCGACAGGTCGCGGTCGGCCGCGCACAGGTAGCGGCCGGCCGACAGGGCCGCGTCGTAGACGTTGTTGGGATCGCTCGCGCCGTCGCCGTTGGCGTCCGTGCCCCACCTCGCCCAGGTGGACGGGATGAACTGCATGGGGCCGACCGCGCGGTCGTGCGTGGTGTCGTTGTCGAAGCGGCCGCGGTCGGTGTCGGTGATCCGGGCGAAGCCGTTGCCGTTGAGCTGGGGGCCGAGGATGGGCCGCAGCGTCGTGCCGTTCTCGTCCACCGCGCCGCCGCGGGCCTGTCCGGATTCGACCTTGCCGATCGCGGCGAGCAGTTGCCAGGGGAGATTGCAGCCGGGGTGGGTCCGGGCGAGGGACGCCTCGGCCTCCTTGTACGCGGCGAGCACGGTCGCCGGTATGCCGGACTCCGCGGGGCCGGTGGCTATGGGTCCGTCCCCGCCCTGCTGCTTGCCGGGTGGCTGCGGGCTGACGAGCGGGGGCAGGTCGGTGAAGTACGAGGAGTCGCCGTCGATGGGGGCGTCGCCCCGAGGGGCTTCGCGGGAACTTCCGGCGGCGTCCGCGGCGTCGGGCGCCTGGGAGGCGGTCAGCGCGGCGAGGGCCAGCGCCACCACCACACTGGAGGCCGCTCCTTTGCGGAGCCGTCGGCCGAACTTGGCTGCCATGTGTCCTACTCCCCCTCCGCGTTGACCCACCGCGCTGGGTGCACGGTGTCGCGCTCTCGGCGCTCCAACGCACGCGACACTACGACAACTCCCCGCCCGCAGCTACCGTTCCCGGCTCGCCATCACTGTCTGCTCACATCCGGCATACTGCCTCGAATCGATCACTCGATCATGTCCAACGGTCGGGTCCGGTCAGGAAGAGGGACCATGCCGTTCACACTCAGTCATGCCGCGGCGGTGCTGCCTGCCATACGCCGCAACGGTACGGCGCGCGGGCCGCTGCTGGTGTCCGCGCTCGTCGCCGGGTCCTTCGCGCCGGATCTGACGTACTTCGCGGACACGGCCGTGCCGGGTGCGATGGCGTACGGAGAATTCACGCACGCGCCGGCCGGTGTTCTCACCGTGGACACACTGTGCGCAGCGCTGCTGGTCGGGTGCTGGCTGCTGCTGCGCGATCCGCTGCTCGCGCTGCTGCCGGCAGCCTGGCGGGGCAGGGTGGGGGCGCTGGTCCGCGGCCCGGACCGGCGGGAGCTGTCCCGTGGGCGGTTCGCGCTGCGCTTCTGGTACTCGGCGGTGCTCGGCGCGCTCACACACATCGTGTGGGACGCGTTCACGCACCCCGGGCGCTGGGGTGTGCGGCTGCTGCCCGTACTGCGGGAGCCGGTCGCCGGGTGGCCGGTGTACGCGTACGTGCAGTACGGCACGTCGGCGGTGGCGCTCGTGGCCCTCGGGTGGTTCGTGTGGTCCGCGCTCCATCGGGCGCCGCACGGCGCCGCCCCCGAAGGGCTGCCCGCGCTCGGCAATCGTGCGCGGCTGCTGTGCTGCGTGCTGCTGACGCTGTGCGTACTGATGGGGGCCTGGCACCGGGTGCTGCGGGCACATGCGGTGTACGGCGGGGCGGCGACGTGGTTCGACCACGTGCCGACGGCGCTCTTCGGTGCGGGCGCCGGGCTGGGCGTGGCGCTCCCGGTGTGGGCGGCGGCGGTCCGGCTGAACGACCGCCGGCGCCGTACGCGGGGCGTCGCCGCCCCGGCGGAAAAGACCGCGGCCGGGGGCTGAACAGGTCCCTGCTCAGCCCCCGGCCGTCTCGTCACGGGTCAGTGCGCGGCGGACTCCCAGTCCCCGCCCGAACCGACGGAGACGTCCAGCGGGGCGCGCAGCTCGACCGCACCGGCCATCTCGCGCCGTACCAGCTCCTCGACCTGCTTCTGCTCGCCGGGCGCCACCTCGACCACGATTTCGTCGTGGACCTGGAGCAGCATCCGGGAGGTGAGCCCGGCGGCGGTCAGTGCCTCGCCGACGCGCAGCATCGCGATCTTGACGATGTCCGCCGCGGTGCCCTGGATCGGGGCGTTCAGCGCCATCCGCTCGGCCATCTCGCGGCGCTGTCGGTTGTCGCTGTTGAGGTCGGGCAGATAGCGGCGGCGGCCGAGCATGGTCTCGGTGTAGCCCGTGGCGCGGGCCCGGTCGACGACCTCCTGCAGGTAGTCCCGCACGCCGCCGAAGCGCTCGAAGAAGTTGTCCATGAGCTTGCGGGCCTCGTCCGGGGAGATGCCCAGCTGCTGGGACAGGCCGAACGCCGACAGGCCGTACGCCAGCCCGTACGACATCGCCTTGATCTTGCGGCGCATCTCGGGGTCGACCTCGGTCTTGGGCACCGAGAAGACGTGCGAGGCCACCGTGGTGTGCAGGTCCTCACCGGAGGTGAACGCCTCGATGAGGCCCTCGTCCTCGGAGAGGTGCGCCATCACGCGCAGCTCGATCTGGCTGTAGTCCGCGGTCAGCAGCGTCTGATAGCCCTCGCCGACCACGAAGCCGCGGCGGATGGCGCGGCCCTCGTCCGTGCGGACGGGGATGTTCTGCAGGTTGGGGTCGGTGGAGGAGAGCCGGCCGGTCGCGGCCACCGTCTGGTTGAAGGTGGTGTGGATGCGGCCGTCCGCGGCGATGGTCTTGATCAGGCCCTCGACCGTCGTGCGCAGCTTGGCCTGCTCACGGTGGCGCAGCATGATCACGGGCAGTTCGTTGTCGGTCTGCGCCGCGAGCCAGGCGAGGGCGTCCGCGTCGGTGGTGAAGCCGGTCTTGGTCTTCTTGGTCTTGGGCAGGCCCAGTTCGTTGAAGAGGACTTCCTGGAGCTGCTTGGGCGAGCCGAGGTTGAACTCGTGTCCCGCGGCGGCGTGCGCCTCGGTGACGGCCTGCTGGACGGCGGCGGCGAACTGCTGCTCGATGCGCTCCAGCCAGCCGCGGTCGGCGGCGATGCCGGAGCGCTCCATGCGGGCCAGCAGCGCGCTGGTGGGCAGCTCGATGTCGCGCAGCAGATCGGCGGCGCCGACCTCCTCCAGGCGCGTCTCGAAGGCGGCCCCGAGGTCGAGCACCGTACGGGCCTTGGCCATCAGGGCCTCGGCCTCGGCCTGCTCGTCGGCACCGAAGGCCAGCTGGCCGTCGCCGGCCGCGGCGGGCGCCAGGTCGCGGCCGAGGTACTCCACGGAGAGCGCGTCCAGCGCGAAGGAGCGCCGGCCGGGCTTGACCAGGTAGGCGGCGAGGGCGGTGTCCATGGTGACGCCGTCGATCGCCCAGCCGTGCTCGGGGAAGATCCGCATCAGGCCCTTGGCGTTGTGCATCACCTTCGGGCGCGCGGGGTCCGCGATCCAGGCGGCGAACGCCCGGTCGTCGGCCTCGTCCAGCTGCGTCGGGTCGAACCAGACGGCGGGTCCCGCGGCGGTGGCCAGGGCGACCTCGGCGACCGAGCCGCTGCCCAGCTTCCAGGAGTCGACCGTGGCGACACCGAGGAGGGCACTGCCGTGCTCGGCGAGCCAGGGGGCGAGCTGCCCGGCGCCCGCGACGAGGCCGTCGATCTCGACGCCCGGCAGCGGCTCGACGGTGGCCGACTCCTCCCCTCCGGGGTCGACGGCCAGCAGGCGGTCGCGCAGGCCCTGGTTACGGATCTCCAGCGCCTCCAGGAACACCGTGAGGGTCTGCCGGTCGTAGCCCTCGCGGATCAGCTCGGCGGGGCCGCAGGGCAGCTCCACGTCACGGACCATCTCGGTCAGCCGGCGGTTGAGCTTCACGGCGTCCAGGTGGTCGCGGAAGTTCTGCCCGGCCTTGCCCTTGACCTCCTCGGCCCGCTCACACAGCTCCTGGAACGAACCGAACTGGTTGATCCACTTCGCGGCGGTCTTCTCGCCGACACCGGGGATGCCCGGCAGGTTGTCCGACGGGTCGCCGCGCAGCGCGGCGTAGTCCGGATACTGGGCGGGGGTCAGGCCGTACTTCTCGAACACCTTCTCCGGGGTGAAGCGGGTCAGCTCCGAGACGCCCTTGGTGGGGTAGAGCACCGTGACGTCGTCGCTGACCAGCTGGAAGGCATCGCGGTCACCCGTGACGATGGACACCTCGAAGCCCTGCTCCGTGGCCTGCGTGGCGAGCGTGGCGATGATGTCGTCCGCCTCGAAGCCGTCCGTCGCGAACCGCTTCACGTGCATGGCGTCCAGCAGCTCGCCGATCAGCTCCACCTGCCCCTTGAACTCGTCGGGGGTCTTGGAGCGATTGGCCTTGTAGTCGGGGAACTCCTCCGAGCGCCAGGTCTTGCGCGAGACGTCGAAGGCCACCGCGAAGTGGGTGGGCGCCTCGTCGCGCAGGGTGTTCGCGAGCATCGAGGCGAAGCCGTACACGGCATTCGTCGGTTGCCCCGTGGCGGTGGTGAAATTCTCCGCGGGCAGGGCGAAGAACGCCCGGTACGCCATGGAGTGCCCGTCCATCAGGAGCAGCCGGGGACGCCCTCCCCCCGCGGTCTCGCTGCCGGTCGATTCGCTCTTCTTCGCTGCCTTTGCTGCCACGCCCCCGATCCTGCCACGCCCCACTGACAATCCCTGCCGCGGCGGCCGCCCCGGCCGCTCCCGGCGCGTGCCTGTGGACAACGGCATCACCCTCACCATCACACCCTGTGGACGACCGGCCGACGGTCGGTGGCGCGTGGCAGGATCGACCACGGCGGAAGGAGCGTGCATGACTTGTTCCATGCATGATCCTGATGCCTGAATGGTGATATACAGAACGGCTGCTCGCGCACGGCAGCTCAGCAGAATCGGCACCCAGGGAGACCGCCATGGCAGGCAAAGCACCCGAGTCGGACCCGGTACAGGACGCGCCCGAGGTCAGCGGCCCGAAGCACTCGGCCGTCGGCCTGCCCGCCATCACCAACGCCTTGCGGATCTCCCAACAGCAGATGGGTGTGAAGCGCACGGCGCTGACGCTGCTGCGGGTGAATCAGAAGGAAGGCTTCGACTGCCCCGGCTGCGCCTGGCCCGACCCGGACCACCGGCACGCGGCGGAGTTCTGCGAGAACGGCGCCAAGGCCGTCGCCGAGGAAGCCACCCTGCGGCGCGTCACGCCCGACTTCTTCGCCGCCCACTCCGTCGCCGACCTCGCGGGCCGCAGCGGCTACTGGCTCGGCCAGCAGGGCCGCCTCACCCAGCCCATGTACCTCGCCGAGGGCGCCACCCACTACACCCCTGTGCCGTGGGAGCGCGCCTTCGACCTCATCGCCGAGGAGCTGACCGGCCTCTCCTCTCCCGACGAGGCCGTCTTCTACACCTCCGGGCGCACGAGCAACGAGGCCGCGTTCCTGTACCAGCTCTTCGCCCGCGAGTACGGCACGAACAACCTCCCCGACTGCTCGAACATGTGCCACGAGTCCTCCGGCTCGGCCCTCACCGAGACCATCGGCATCGGCAAGGGCAGCGTCTCCCTGAAGGATCTGTACAAGGCCGACCTGATCATCGTCGCCGGTCAGAACCCGGGTACGAACCACCCCCGCCAGCTCAGCGCCCTGGAGAAGGCCAAGGCCAACGGCGCGAAGATCATTTCGGTCAATCCGCTGCCCGAAGCCGGCCTGGAGCGGTTCAAGAACCCCCAGACCCCGCGCGGCCTGGCCGGCGGCGGCACCTCCCTCACCGACCTCTTCCTGCAGATCCGGCTCGGCGGCGACCAGGCCCTCTTCCGGGCGCTCAACCACCTCCTCCTCCAGACCGACGGCGCCCTCGACGAGGACTTCATCCGGGAGCACACCCACGGCTTCGAGGAGTTCGCCGCCGCCGCGGGCGACGGCCTGGACTGGGACGAGACCCTGCGGGCCACGGGTCTGACCCGCGCCGAGATCGACGAAGCGCTGCGCATGGTCCTCGCCTCGAAGCGGACGATCGTGTGCTGGGCGATGGGCCTCACCCAGCACAAGCACTCCGTCCCCACCATCCGGGAAGTCGTCAACTTCCTGCTGCTGCGTGGCAACATCGGCCGCCCCGGCGCCGGCGTCTGCCCCGTACGCGGCCACAGCAACGTCCAGGGCGACCGCACGATGGGCATCTTCGAGCGCCCCGCGCCCGACTTCCTGGACGCCTTGGAGAAGGAGTTCGGCTTCGCGCCGCCCCGCGAGCACGGTTACGACGTCGTACGGGCCATTCGTGCGCTGCGCGACGGGCAGGCCAAGGTCTTCTTCGCCATGGGCGGCAACTTCGTCTCCGCCACCCCCGACACCGAGGTCACCGAAGCCGCCGTGCGCCGGGCGAACCTCACCGTCCACGTCTCCACCAAGCTCAACCGCTCGCACGCCGTCACCGGCGCCCGCGCGCTGATCCTGCCCACCCTCGGCCGCACCGAGAGGGACCTCCAGGGCGGCGGCGAGCAGTTCGTCACCGTCGAGGACTCCATGGGCATGGTGCACGCCTCCCGCGGCCGCCTGGAGCCTGCGAGCCCGCACCTGCTGTCCGAGCCGGCCATCGTGTGCCGCCTCGCCCGCCGGGTCCTCGGCACGGACAGCCGCATACCGTGGGAGGAGTTCGAGAAGGACTACGCCACGATCCGCGACCGCATCGCACGCGTCATCCCCGGCTTCGAGGACTTCAACGCCCGCGTCGCGAGCCCGGACGGCTTCGCCCTGCCGCACGCCCCGCGCGATGACCGCCGCTTCCCCACCGCCACTGGCAAGGCCAACTTCACCGCGGCGCCGGTGGAGTTCCCCGCCGCCCCCGAAGGCCGGCTGCTCCTGCAGACGCTGCGCTCGCACGACCAGTACAACACCACGATCTACGGCCTGGACGACCGTTACCGCGGCATCAAGAACGGCCGCCGGGTGGTCCTGGTCAATCCCGAGGACGCCCGCGCCCTCGGGCTCGCCGACGGTGCCTACACCGACCTCGTCAGCGAGTGGACCGACGGCAGCGAGCGCCGCGCCCCCGGCTTCCGAGTCGTGCACTACCCGACGGCGCGCGGCTGCGCCGCCGCGTACTACCCGGAGACCAATGTCCTGGTCCCCCTGGACCACACCGCGGACACCAGCAACACCCCCGCCTCGAAGTCCGTGGTCGTCAGGCTGGAGCCGGCCGGCCTCTGACCCGCCTCGCATACACGGCCGCCGGGCCGGTGCGGGCCAGCACCGGACCGGACCCGCACCGGACCGCACCTGACCGGCCCGCACCGGCCCGGCCC